>DASQBO010000282.1:0-1933 GCA_035635175.1 Casimicrobiaceae bacterium
ATCGTCGTGCTCGCGTGGGGCAATCCGAGCCGGGGCGACGACGGGCTCGGCCCGGCGCTCGCCGCCCGCATCGAGACGGCCGCGGCCCGCTTCGGCCGTGACGTGCGTGTCGAGACCGACTTCCAGCTCCAGCCGGAGCACGCCGCCGATCTCGTCGACTGCGACGCGGCGATCTTCGTCGACGCCGCCATCGATGCGCCCGAGCCGTTCGGCTTCCGCCGACTGACGCCTGCGCGGGACCGGACGTTCACGACGCACGCGATGAGCCCGGAGGCCGTCCTGGCCGCGTACCGCGACGCGTTCGGCGCGGAGCCGCCGCCCGCGTACGCGCTCGCCATCCGCGGCGACTCGTTCGACCTCGGGACGGGACTTTCGCTCGCGGCAATGGATCGGATGGAGGACGCCGCGGCGTTCCTCGAGTCGCTGCTCGCGGCGCTGGATCCGCGCATGACGGCGGCACCGGCGTCACGTTAAACTCCGAAATCTCGCTTCGTCGCTCCCCGGGGGTCGCGTGCCGCGCCAGGACGTCATCGCCACCGTTCGCCGCCTGGTCGATCCGTACCGGGTCGTCAAGGGCAAAGGCTTCCGGCTCAAGGATTTCGATCCCGCCGACACGGGCGAGCTGGGCTCCGAGGACAAGCCCGGCGCGAAGGAGCTCCTCGCGCGCGGCGTCGAGTGGCTGGCCGAGGAGCAGGACAAGCTCTACGCGCAGAACCGGTGGGCAGTGCTGCTCGTGTTCCAGGCGATGGACGCCGCCGGCAAGGACAGCACGATCAAGCACGTAATGTCCGGCGTGAATCCGCAGGGTTGCCAGGTCTACTCGTTCAAGCAGCCGTCGGTGGAGGAGCTCGACCACGACTTCCTGTGGCGCACGATGCGCGCGCTGCCCGAGCGCGGGCGGATCGGCATCTTCAACCGGTCGTACTACGAGGAGGTGCTGGTTGTCCGCGTGCATCCCGAGTTCCTGCAGAACCAGCGGCTGCCCGCGGGGCTCGTCGGCAGCGGGATCTGGGACGACCGGCTGCGCGACATCGCCGCGTTCGAGCGCTACCTCGCGCGGAACGGCGTCCTGGTCCTCAAGTTCTTCCTGAACGTGTCGCGCAAGGAGCAGAAGCGGCGGTTCCTGGAGCGGCTCGATCATCCGGACAAGAACTGGAAGTTCTCGGCGGCCGACGTGAAGGAGCGCGCACACTGGAGGGACTACATGCACGCCTACGAGGAGGCGATTCGCGCCACGGCGGCGAAGCACGCGCCCTGGTACGTGGTTCCGGCCGACAACAAGTGGTACACGCGCCTCGTCGTCGCCGCGTCGATCGTCGATGCGCTCGCGCGCCTCGATCTCAGCTATCCCGAGGTCGATCCCGCGGAGCGCAAGGCGCTGCGGGCGGCCCGCGCGACGCTCGAGGCGGAGTGACCTCGCGCGCCGCGGTCGCGCCGCCCCCCTCCCGATCTGGAGGATTCCCAAGATGAAACGAGCGCTTCATGCCTTCACCGTCGCTCTGGCCGCTCTCGTCCTCGGCGCGTGCGCAGCGCCCGGAGGAGGGCCCACCGAGATCGAGGTCCGCTCCGGAACGATCGAGCAGATCAATGCCGCGGAAATGCGATCGAACTACGACCTGGGCGTCGGCGCGATCGTGGGCGGCCTTGCCGGCGCGGGACTCGGGAGCCTGATCGGCGCGGGCACCGGGCGCGAGGTGGCGATCGCTGCCGGCGCCATCGCCGGCGCAGTGGGGGGCAGCTACGCGCAGCGGCAGTATTTCGACAAGCCGCAGCCGGGGCAGCAGGTGATCGTGCGGCTGACGAGCGGCGTCCTCGTCTCGATCACGCAGCCCGTCAACCCCGGCCTGCGACCGGGACAGAAGGTGACCATCGAAGGCAGCGGGTCGAGCGCGCGCGTCATCCCGCAGGGGTAGCGGCGCGAGCGGCTCGCCGG
>DASQBO010000283.1:0-3744 GCA_035635175.1 Casimicrobiaceae bacterium
AGGCGAAGAAGAAGATCGCGAGCGTCGTTCCCGCGCCGGCCTGACGCCGCGGCGGGCACCTCCGCAAAGGATCCCGGCCGCGCGCCGGGATTTTTTTGCCTGTGCCGATTCGCGCGTTCGCCCGGGGCGGTGGCGATCCAACCGGTCGACGGCCGCCGCGACCGCTCGTTCCGCCAACGACCCGACATGCCGAGAACGACGAGCGCCGGCATCCTCCTTTACCGCATGCGCGCCGGCGCCGCGGAAGTCTTTCTCGTGCATCCGGGAGGGCCGTACTGGGCGAAGAAGGACGCCGGCGCGTGGTCGATACCGAAGGGCGAGTGCGGCGAGGGGGAGGATCCGCTCGCGGCCGCGCGGCGCGAATTCCACGAGGAGACCGGCTCGCCGATAGCCGGCGAATTCGTTGCGCTGACGCCGCTCCGGCAGCCGAGCGGCAAGCTCGTCCGCGCGTGGGCGGTGGCGGGTGACCTCGACGTCGGTTCGCTGACCAGCAACACCTTCACCCTCGAGTGGCCGCCGCGCTCCGGCACTCAACAGGAATTCCCCGAGGTCGACCGCGGCGCGTGGTTCGACCTCGCTGCCGCGAAGACGAAGATCCTGCCGGGGCAACGGGGATTCATCGACGAGCTTGAGGCGCGACTGCGCTGACGGCGCTCGAGCCAAAAGGGGAGAGCGGGCGACACGGCGGCGATCGACGCAAGGTCGAATTCGCGACGCGCGGCAAGGCGAAGAAGAAGATAACGAGCGTCGTCCCCGCGCAGGCCTGACGCCGCGGCGGCACCTGCGCAAAGGCTCCCGGCTGCGCGCCGGGATGCTTTTCGCGCCCACGTCGACGGCGCACACCTGCCGTGGTTCCGCGATGCGCGGGGTGCTTGACGCGAGTCAAACCGCAGCGTCTCGATCGCGCCACAATCAGCTCAACGTCGCGCGAATCCGCGGTGCTGGGGTTGGCAAAGCCCGTGCAGCCCGCCCGAGCATTGCGATCGCCGCGGATGTCATTGCGTGCGAAGCGGTCTGCGGCGAGCTTGCCCGGAGTGCGTCGACAGGCAGCGGAGGCGATCATGGCGAAGAGGATCTGGCTCAAGAACTATCCGGCCGGCATCCCGGCGGAGATCGACCCCGATCAATTCAGCTCCCTCCCGGACCTGTTCGACAAGACCGTCGCCAAGTTTGCCGACAAGCCTGCGTTTCACAACCTCGGGCGCACGATCAGTTACGCGGAACTGGATCGGCTGTCGCGCGATTTCGCGGCCTTCCTCGAAGGCCTGCCGGGCATGACCAAGGGCGAGCGCGTCGCGGTCATGTCGCCGAACCTGCTGCAATACCCGATAGCACTGTTCGGCATCCTGCGCGCGGGCATGATCGTGGTGAACGTCAATCCGCTCTATACCCCGCGCGAGCTGGAGCACCAACTGAAGGACTCCGGCGCCAAGGCCATCGTCATTGTCGAGAATTTTGCCGGTGTCCTGCAGCAGGTGCTCGGCAATACGTCGGTCGAGCACGTGATCACCACGCAAGTCGGCGACATGCTGCCGGTGCCGAAGCGGTGGGTCGTCAACTTCGTCATCAAGCATGTGAGGAAGATGGTGCCGGCGTGGCGCATCGACGGCGCGATCCCGTTCCGGATGGCGCTCGCGCGCGGCGCGGGAACCTCGCTCAATCCGGTTCAATTGGCGCGGGAGGACATTGCCTTCCTGCAGTACACGGGCGGCACCACGGGCGTTTCCAAGGGCGCGATGCTGACTCACCGCAACGTCCTGGCCAACGTGGAACAGACGGGGATCTGGATCTCGGTCAGCTTCAAGGAAGGCGCCGAAATCGTCATCGCGCCGTTGCCGCTGTACCACATCTTCTGCCTCACCTCGACGTTGGCGTTCATGAAGTGGGGCAGCCTGCTCGTGCTCATCACCAATCCGCGCGACCTGCCCGCCCTGGTCAAGGAACTCGGGCGATGGAGGTGGAGTGCCATGACCGGCGTCAACACGCTGTTCAACGGCCTGCTGAATACAGCGGGATTCGAGAAGCTCGACTTTTCCGCGCTGAAGGTGGTGGTCGGCGGCGGCGCGGCCGTGCAAAAGCCGGTGGCCGACCGCTGGCAGCAGGTGACCGGTCGCTTCATCACCGAAGCCTACGGGCTGACCGAGGCCTCGCCCGGCGTGTGCGCCCTTCCCCTAGAAGCGCCTTGGAACGGAACCATCGGCGTTCCGTTCTCTTCGACCGAAGTGTCGATCCGCGATGACGGCTTCCGCGAGCTGCCAGTCTGGAGCGGCCAGGGCGACATCGGGAAGCACACCGGCGAGCTCTGCGTCCGCGGCCCGCAGGTCATGAAGGGCTACTGGAACAATCCCGCGGAAACCGCCAAGGTGATGGAGGATGGCTGGCTCAAGACAGGCGACATCGGTCATCTGAATGCCGACGGCTACGTCACCATCACCGACCGCAAGAAGGACGTGATTCTGGTGTCCGGCTTCAACGTCTACCCGAACGAGGTCGAGAGCGTGGTCGCGACACATCCCGGGGTTCTCGAATGCGGCGCTGTCGGCGTGCCCGACGCCAAATCGGGCGAGGCGGTGAAGGTCGTGATCGTGAAGAAGGATCCGGACCTCACGAAGGAGGCTGTCGTCCTCCACTGCAAGTCGCATCTCACCGGCTACAAGATGCCGCGTCACGTCGAGTTCCGCGACGCCCTGCCGAAGACCCCTATCGGGAAAGTCCTGCGGCGGGAGTTGCGCGACGCGCCGAACCCATAGCGGCTCCCTGGCCCTCGCGAGGGTCCTTCTTCGCCTACACGCGCCAGAGGATGCGCTCACCGTTCGCGCGTATCGCGGCGCAGGCGGGAATCTGCCACAGGACGAGAACGATCGCCAGCACGTCGCCACCCGAGACCAGCGCGTTCAGGACCGAGAACGTGGCAACCGCGTTCGGCACGTCGCCGAACCACCCGAACACGGCGATCGGCGCGAGCGACAGGACGGCGATCGGCGTCGCCAGCATCGCGACGTAGCGGCGGCGCGACCAGGCGCCGCTCCAGAGCGCGCAGAGCGCGAGGCGCGACGGCCGGAAGGAAAGGATCGTCGCCTCGCCGCCGGAGCCGCGCGGAAATGCCGCGGCATGCGCGGATTCGTGCAGGAGCGCGAGCAGGGCGCAGGCGCCGACGAAAGTACCGGGCTCGAGCGTGAAGCCGACGCCCGGGACCGCCAGCAGCCAGCACAGCAGCACGGTCGCAGCAACGACGAGCGAGATCTGGATCTCGAAGATCTGCGTCAGGTCGGGATCGACCTCGCGCAGCACGCGCCAACCCGCCTGCAGCGGCTCGCGCTTCTCCTTGGTCGGCCCGAGGACGAGTTGCATTCGACGATCGCTTCGGCCGCGGCATGCCGCCGCGTCTCGAGCCGATCATGCAAACGCTCGGTCGCCCGGTCTGTCGGGCGTTGCCGCAACCGCCGAGACGGATCCGCAACCGCGCGCGTCGGCGGCCATCCTACGGCGGGCAGCTCGCGCCGCGGCCTCCACTCCGCTCGTGTCGAACGTTGCGCCGAGCTGTCGGCCTTATGCGGCGACTCGCGATTGCTCGCTCCCCCGGGGCGCTTCGCGCCCGGGGCCCCGGCGAGCCGCTCGCGCCGCTACCCCTGCGGGATGACGCGCGCGCTCGACCCGCTGCCTTCGATGGTCACCTTCTGTCCCGGTCGCAGGCCGGGGTTGACGGGCTGCGTGATCGAGACGAGGACGCCGCTCGTCAGCCGC
>DASQBO010000284.1:0-1877 GCA_035635175.1 Casimicrobiaceae bacterium
CGGACCCAGCCACTTTATCGTCTCCGCGAGCGTCGTCGGGCACACGTCGACGAAGGGCACGGCCGGCGGCTGCCCGGGCGCCGCGAGGAATATGCCGATCATCGCGACGAACACGATGGGCGAGACGACGCGCGGCTTCGCGACCGCGAGGAACTGCCGGAAGCGGACTTCGGCCAAGGCGAGCGTGGTCATCGGATTGCGCGGGGTCGCCGCGCGCCGGAGGCAGCGCGGACGGGGGCGGATTCTATCACCGCGCTGCGACCTCCCATCCGACCTGTCGACTCGTTGGTCGAGGCTTGGGCGCCCGCGTGGCCCCCCGCGATCGGCCTCATGCGCCGACTCACCCGGATTGCCTCCCCACGCATGCATGCGCGACGGTGAAGACGAAAGGGGGAACGGTCACCCGCGAAGCAGGTCCCGTGAAGGGGGGCACGACGGTGATCGCGTTCGTGCAGGACCCCGACGGCTACAAGATCGAGCTGATCGAGACTTCGACGCGATAGAGTCGCGCCACGCTCGCCGCCGGCGTGCGGGCCGCCGCGCGCGAACGCTACCGTCCGATTTGAGCGAGGGCGTTGCGGATCGGCGCGCTGGAAATCTGCATCATCCCGGTGTAGGGGCGACTCATCTCGAGAATCAGGAAGATCGCCCCCGAAACGGTGAGCGAGCCGACGAGGACCGCGGTCGCGACGGTCGCGTTGAAGCGCGTGAACATTCCGAAACCGACGAAGAGCGCGACGAGCCACGATACCAGCACGACGAAGAACGGCCAGGAGAGCGAACCGCCCGCCTGCTCGTAGAGCAGCTGGCGCGTCGCCCCCATCTCCGACATGAGCTGCAGGGCCCGGGTCTGGCCGAAGCGCTGGGCGTCCGTCTTCGGCGTCAGGCTCAGGATCAGGTCGAAGAACGCCTCGGCCTCGGGACGCGGAGCCGGCGTGAGCTTCGACGGCATCGCGGCACTGCCGGCCGGCCAGATCTCGTCGAGCTGGGCAGTCACGATCTGGCGCAGCAGCGCGCGCGCGTCCGCGGTCTCGGGACCGTAATGCGCGAGCGCGCGATCGAGGAGCAGGAGGTCGATGCCGACCTGCTGGACCTCGGATTCCTGCCTGTCGTAGGCGGTGCGCGCCGATGCGATCAGCAGGCTGAGGACCAGCGCGGCGACGGTCGCGATCAGGCCCATCACCAGCTTGACGACGTCCCGCGATTCTTCGTCCAGGTAGCGCGCCGGCAGCTTGACGCGGAGCGCCATGCCGGCGAGCGCCGCGACGAAGGTGCAGCCGAACACGATCAGCGCGACGACCGACGAACTCATCGCCCCCCTCCGGAAGCGATCGGGCATCGCCTCGCGCGACTCCGCGTGAGGCATGAAGCGACAGGCACGCCGCGCGTCAGGAGGACGACGTGCGTAGAAGCTCCTTGATGTCGTGCACGAACACGTCGGGCCCCTGGCCGTAGCCGACGTAGACGCGCAGCCGTCCCTGCGGGTCGAAGATGAAGGACCCCGCCGAGTGGTCGACCGTATACGTCCCTGGCGTCTGCCCCGGCTGCTTCTGGTAGACGATCCGGAACTCCTTCGCCGTGCGCGCCGTCGCGTCGGCGTCGCCGTAGAGGCCGACGAAGCGCGGATCGAACGCCGGCACGTACTTCGACAATAGCTCCTGCGTGTCGCGCTCGGGGTCGACGGTGACGAACAGCACCTGCACCCGGTCGGCGTCGGGCCCGAGCCGCTTCATCGTCTCCGCGAGCTCCGCGAGCGTCGTCGGGCACACGTCGGGACACTGCGTGTAGCCGAAGAAGAGCACCACGGCCTTCCCGCGATAGTCGGCGAGCGTACGGGGATGGCCGGTGTGGTCCGTCAGCTTGAAGTCGCGTCCGTA
>DASQBO010000285.1:0-3222 GCA_035635175.1 Casimicrobiaceae bacterium
GCGCAGATCTACGGCCAGGGCGAGACGCCGATGACCATCACCGCGATGAATCGCGCGCTGCTCGCGGATGCGGTCGCGCGCGGCGACGAAGCGAGGATCGCGTCGGTTGGCGTCGCCCAGACCGGCATCGAGGTGATCGTCGCGGGCGAGGACGACGCGCCCGTGTCGACGGGAGCCATCGGCGAAGTGCTGGTGCGCGGTCCGACCGTGATGGCGGGATATTGGAACCACCCGGAGGCGAGCGCCGCGGCGCTCGCCCACGGCTGGCTGCACACGGGCGACGTCGGCGCGTTCGACGTCGACGGCTTCCTCACCCTCAAGGACCGCTCGAAGGACCTGATCATCAGCGGCGGCTCGAACGTCTACCCGCGCGAGGTCGAGGAAGTGTTGCAGGCGCATCCGGACGTCGCCGAGGTGGCGGTGATCGGGCGGCCGCACCCGGAGTGGGGCGAGGAGGTGGTCGCCTGCGTCGTCGTCCGCGGCGCGCACGACGCCGTGGGGCGCGCCGCGCTCGAACGTGCGCTGGACGCGCTGTGCCTCGAACGGATCGCGCGGTTCAAGCGGCCCAAGGCATACCAGTTCCTCGACGAGCTGCCCAAGAACAACGCGGGCAAGGTGCTGAAGACGGCGCTGCGCGAGCGGCTCGCGGCCGACGCAGCGGCAGCGTGAACGCGAACGTCGAACCGGCACCCGGCTCGCGTGCCGGCATCGGCTCGCCGCGTCGCATTGCGCCCGGCTCGGGCGGCCGGAACGGGCGAGGGCGACGCTACCCCGTTGCCTTCGAGGGGTCGAGGACGCGGGGCGGCGTGGCGCGGGCGGGCAGCGCGCGGCGCGCGGCGAGCAGCGCGAGGAAGGCGAGCGCGTAGCCGATTGCGAGCAACCACAGCGTGGGGCGGAGGCCGATGCCCTCGGCCAGCGTGCCTCCGATGAGGGCGCCGATCGGCGTCAGCGTGCCGTTCGCGACGTGGAACGTCGCGGCGGCGCGCCCGAGCGCCTCGGGCGGCAGCAGTCGTTGCCGCAGCGTCGTCTCGTTGACGAGGTAGACCGTGAGGACGCCGTCGCCGATGACCTGCGTCGCGATCAGGAATGACATCGCGATCCACGGGACCGGCGGCGCGAGCGGAATAAGCGCCTGCATCGCCGCTCCGACGCCGAGCGTCCAGAGCAGGGTCGTGCGCGGGCCGAACCGGACGGCGGCACGGCCTGCGAAACTCGCGCCCACGAGCGCGCCGATGCCGCCGCAGCCGATCGTGATCCCGATCTGGGCCGGGGTGAGCCCGAGCGTGCCGAGCGCGAACAGCGTGTAGAGCGCCGCCATGAAGCTGCCGAACAGCGTCATCGTAGCGGCGGCGACGAACAGCGCACGGATCGCCGGATCGCGCCACACGACGTGGATTCCGGTGCGCACGTCGGCGACGAGCGTCCCTCCGGCCGGCGGCGCGGCGATCGTCTCGCGCTTCCGGATCCGCGCGATCAGAAGCGCCGACGCGACGAACGACGCCGCGTCGGCCGCGATCGCGATCGGAGCGGTCAACCAGGCGACGAGCGCGCCGCCGAGCGCGGGCCCCGTGATCTCGGCGACCGCGTCGACCGCCTCGCGCTTGCCGTTCGCCTCGAGCAGTTGCTCGCGGCCCACGAGGTCCGTGATGAGCACGTGATCGGCGAGCTCGAAGAGCACCGTCGCGACGCCGGTGATCGCGGCAACCGCGTAAAGAAGCGGCAGCGACAGCGCGCCCCACCACGCCGCTGCCGGAATCGCGGCGAGCGCGACCGCGCGCACGACGTCGGCGCCGATCAGCACCGGCCGCCGGCGGTGCCGGTCGACGAAGCCGCCGCCGCTCCACGCGAAGAGCGCCCGCGGCAGCGTGAGCGCCGCGGCGAGGAGGCCGAGGTCGAGCGCGCCGGCGCCGGCGACGAGGATCGCCGCCATCGGCAGCGCGGTGCGGGTCACGCGCGAGCCGACGGCCGAGACGCCCTGCGCGCTCCACAGGAGCAGGAAATCGCGATGCCGCCACAGCCCTTCGCGGCGGAGCCGGACGCGCGCGCCGCTCAATACACGACCCGGACGTTGTCGGGCGCGAGCCACTCCCGCAGCTGCGCGATCAGCCTCTCGTCGGGGTTCACGCGCCACGACTCGGGCAGCTCGATCTCACCGCCGACGCCGCGGTTCCGATACTCGACGACCACGGGGCACGCGCCCGGGCGGTACGGCGAGATCAGCTCGGCGAGCCGCCCGGCGTCGGCACCGCCGTTGCACGCGAGCCGGAGGCTTTTCGCGTAGCGCTTGCGGACCGCGGCCAGGTCGTACACGGCCTCGGCGACGATCCGCAGTCCCTGCATCTGGCCGTCGTCGGCGACGCGCTGCTGGATCTTCGCCTCGACGACGACGAGCTCGTCCTCGCGCAGCAGGTTGCGCGCGGCGTCGAACGTCTCGTTGAAGACGACGATCTCGGCGGAGCCGCCGCCGTCGTCGAGCGTCACGAACGCCATCTTGCCGCGGCGGCTCGCCTGCACGCGCAAGCCGGTGACGATGCCGGCGACGAGCACGGCGTCGCGGCGGGGCTGCAGCTGGCCGAGCGGCGTGCGCACGAGCGGCGCGAGCTCTGCCGCGTAGCCGTGGTAGGGGTGTCCCGAGAGGTAATAGCCGAGCGCCGACTTCTCGTGGACGAGGCGCTCCGCGTCGGTCCAGTCGCGGACGTCCGCGAGCGGGAGCGACGCCGCCGGCTCCTCGCCGAACAGCGAAACCTGCGCGGCGGTCGCCTCGCGCCGCTCGGCGTCGCCGAGCGCGGCGCCGACCGACGCGAACAGTGCGGCGCGCCGCGCGTCGATCGCGTCGAAGGCGCCCGCCTTGATCAGCGCCTCGACGACGCGGCGGTTCACGAGCCGCTTGTCGACGCGCCGGCAGAAATCGAAGAGGTCGCGGAACGGCCCGCTCGCCTCGCGGGCGGCGACGATCGAGGCGATCGCCTGCTCGCCCGTGCCCTTGATGCCGCCGAGCCCGTAGCGGATGCGCCTCGCGTCGACGGGCTCGAAGCGGTAGTTCGACGCGTTGACGTCGGGCGGCAGGATCTCGAGGCCCTGCGCGAGCGCGTCGTCACGGAGTTGCCGGACCTTGTCCGTGTCGTCCATCACGAGCGCGAGGTTCGCCGCCATGAACGCGCTCGGGTGATGCGCCTTGAAGTACGCGGTCTGGTAGGCGACGAGAGCGTACGCGGCGGCGTG
>DASQBO010000286.1:0-9169 GCA_035635175.1 Casimicrobiaceae bacterium
GGAGCATCCTCGTCGCCCGCGTTCTCCCGCATGACGCCTGGCGCGCCGCATCGGCGCGGCGGGCGTCTCCTGCATGACGCGGTTGCGCCGATGAGGATCCCTGCCCATCAACGGCGGCGCGAAGGGGTCGCTGCGACAGCCGGCGACGGCGAGGTCGCATCCCTCGGGCGTCCCCCTCATGCGGGATTGATCTCGCGCAAACGGCCCCGGAGATCCGTCGGCGCACCATAGCTGCTGTTGCAGGACCGTTCGCCGCTGACGAAGGAACATTCATGATGAAGGCGCTCGTGCTCACGTCCCCCGGAGCGTTCGAAGTGCGGGACGTGCCCGTCCCCAGGCCCGGGCCGCACGAAGTCCTGTGCCGGATCCGCGGCGTGGCGATCTGCGGCAGCGACCCCGAGATCGTGCGCGGCGGTCTCGCCGGAACGTGGCCGCCGTCGTACCCGTTCATCGCCGGGCACGAGTGGTCGGGCGAGGTCGTCGAGGTTGGCGACGGCGTCGTCGGCTTCGCGCCCGGCGACCGGGTGGCGGGCGAGGCGCACAAGGGATGCGGGTACTGCCGCAACTGCCTCGAGGGTCGGTACAACCTCTGCGAGAACTACGGGCGCCCCGAGACCGGTCATCGCCACTACGGCTTCGTCTCGCAGGGTGCCTACGCGCAGTACAACGCCTACTCGATCCGCAGCGTCAACCGTCTTCCGCCGACGGTGTCGTTCCGCGAGGGCGCGCTCGTCGACACGGCGGGTGCCGCGGTGCACGGGATGGAGCTCGCCGGCGTGACGCCGGGCGGGACGGTCGTGATTCTCGGACCCGGCCCGATCGGCCTCATCGGGATGCGCTTCGCGAAGGCGCTCGGCGCCGCACGGATCATCGTCGTCGGGCGCGGCGCGCGGCTCGCCGCCGCGGCGCGACTCGGCGCCGACGCGGTCGTGGATTTCGAGAAGCAGGAGCCGGTCCGGGCGGTGCGCGATCTCGCGGGCGACGCGGGCGTCGACGAGGCGTTCGAGTGCTCGGGCTCGGCCGGGACCTTCGCGCAGGCGGTGCGGATGGTGCGCAAGGGCGGCAAGGTGGCGCTGATCGGCGTACCGCCCGACACGGTGCTGGAGGAGGTGCCCTTCAAGTACGTCGTGCACAACGAGATCGCCGTCTTCGGCTCGCGCGCCAATCCCAACGTCTCGCGCAAGATCATCCGCATGATGGCGGCGGGGCACCTCGCCGTGAAGGATCTCGTCACGCACACGTTTCCGCTCGAGCGCTTCGCCGAAGGTCTCGCCACGTTCGTCGGCCGCCGCGACGGCGTCATCAAGGTCGTCATCGAGCCCAACGGACCGGAAGGCTGAGCCGCGGAGCGCGGCGCGGCGCGACGCGCCAACGCAGCGCCGCAACGGTCCGGTTGTAACGGATCCCGTTACATCTTCCGCGCGCTGCGTCCCTGCCGGTTGTTGATGGCTGTCAAACGCCGCCGCGGGGTGCGGCATTAGAGTCGCACCATTCGCCGCGGATCGGCCCGTCGCGAGATTGGCCCTCCCGCGCGCGGCCGTTGCTCATGGCTTCCATCGAGATTCGCGGCGTCGACAAGGCCTTCGGTGCCACGCAGGTGCTGCACGACGTCGACCTCGACGTCGACGACGGGGAGTTCGTCGTTCTGGTGGGTCCCTCCGGCTGCGGAAAGTCGACGCTGCTGCGGATGATCGCCGGCCTCGAGGAGATCACGGCCGGCGAGATCGCGATCGGCGGACTCGTCGTGAACGACCTGCCGCCGAAGGACCGCGACATCGCGATGGTGTTCCAGAACTACGCGCTCTACCCGCACATGACGGTGCGGGAGAACATGGCGTTCAGCCTCCGGATGCGCCGTGAGGACCGGGCGGCGGTCGACCGGAAGGTCGCGGACGCCGCGGGCACGCTCGATCTCGCCGCGTTCCTCGAGCGCTTTCCCCGCCAGCTCTCCGGCGGCCAGCGCCAGCGCGTGGCGATGGGGCGCGCGATCGTCCGCCACCCGCAGGTGTTCCTGTTCGACGAGCCGCTCTCCAACCTCGACGCCAAGCTGCGCGTGCAGATGCGCGTCGAGATCAAGGCGCTGCACCAGCGCCTGCACGCGACGTCCATCTACGTCACGCACGACCAGATCGAGGCGATGACGATGGCCGACCGGATCGTCGTCCTGCAGGACGGCCGCGTCGAGCAGATCGGGACGCCGCTCGAGCTCTACGACCGTCCGGCGAACCTCTTCGTCGCAGGCTTCATTGGCTCGCCCGCGATGAACTTCGTGCGCGGCAGGCTGCACCGCGACGACGGGGACGCCTGGGTCGAGGCGCTGGGCGGCGTCCGGTTGCCGGCCCTCCGCGAGCGGGCCGGCAGCGACGGACAGGAGGTCGTCTACAGCTTCCGGCCCGAGCAGGTCACGCTCGGCGCCGAGGGAACCGGCGTCCCGGCGAAGATCCTGCTGATCGAGCCCACCGGCGCCGCCACGCACGTGTATTGCGAGCTCTGCGGAACGCAGATCTGCGCGGTCTTCGGCGAACGGCTGTCGCTGAAGCCCGGCGAGACGCTCTGGCTACAGCCGAAGGGCGAAGTGGTCCAAGTGTTCGACTCCGCGACCGGCAAGGTCCTGCACTGACCGGGCGCGCACGGCACGTCCGATAACGAGGAGGCAAGAGATGAAGAGACTGAGCTTGACCCGCGTCGCGGCATCGCTGGCGGCCGCGGCGGTGCTGTCGCTGATTCCTGTCGGGGCTGCGTCCGCGGCGGATCCTCCCGGCTTTCCGACGGGCCCCATCACCATCGAGATCTGGTGGCACGAGTACGGCCCGTTCACCGCGTACGTGAAGGAGCTGATCGAGGCGTACAAGAAGGTGCGCCCGAACGTGACGATCCACCCGGTGGTCACGTCGTCGGGCGACATCAACCAGAAGCTCACGGTAGCGCTCGCGACCGGCACCGGCCCGGACATCATGGACCAGGACGCGTCATTCTACGAGCTCTACTACGCCAAGGGCGTGCTGGAGCCGCTGAACCTCGCGGTGTTCGGCGCGAAGAGCTACGACGAGGTCGCGGCGCGCTACGTGCCGGGCGGCCTCGCGGCCGGCACCTTCGGCGGCAAGATCTACGCGCTGCCCTACCAGGGCAACTCGATGAGCCTCTTCATCAGCAACAATGCGTTTCAGGAAGCGGGGCTCAACCCGGCCAAGGACGCGCCGAAGACCTGGGACGACATGAAGGCGCTCGGACCGAAGCTCAAGAAGGTGCAAGGCAGCCGGACCGTGCAGAAGGCGTTCGACTTTCCGTACCACAGCCCGCGCTGGGAGATGCAGATGTTCCAGCCGCTGGTCGAGCAGTTCGGCGGCAAGCTCCTCTCCGACGACGGCAAGACGGCGTACCTCAACAGCCCCGAGGCGGTGAAGGCGCTGACGCTGTGGCGTGACGTGACCAAGGTCACCGGCGACCCGAAGACGACGATGAACACGCCGTCGAATCCGAACCAGGACTTCATCGACGGCCGCACCGCGATGTGGGTCACGGGGCCGTGGGCGACGTCGCAGATCCGGCAGTCGCAGGTCAAGGACGGCTTCACCGTGGTCTCGTATCCGCAGGTCGACCCGCAGAAGCCGCACACGATCGTCTACGGCTGGATGTGGGGCGTGAACAAGGCGAAGCCCGAGGCGCAGAAGATGGTCGCCTGGGATTTCGTCAAGTTCATGCTGGCGAAGCCCGACGAGTGGCTCGCCAAGGTCGCGTTCGTGCAGCCGGTCAAGGGCGTGAGCGAGTCGGCGGTCGCGAAGAGCTTCCCCTTCTTCGACACGCACATGAAGGACGTGTCGACGGCGACCTGGTACATCCGCTCCGAGTATACGAACGAGATCGGCCAGGCGGTCGGTCGCGCGATCGAGCGCACCGTGTACGACGGCATGGACCCGAAGGCTTCGCTCGACCAGGCGCAGGCGGAGATCGACAAGGTCCTCAAGAAGTCGGCGATGTAGAGAGGACGAGCGCGGGCCCGGTGCGCCGGGCCCGCCGCTGGTCCGGACTCGCGTGTCGCAAGCATCGGTCCCGGCGTCCGCGACGCTCGGCCCCGCGCGGCCCGTGCGCCGCCGGCCGTGGTGGAACGTCGCGCGCAAGCAGGCGGCGTTCGGCGTCGCGATCATCCTGCCGACGATCGCGATCCTCGCGATCTTCCGCTTCCTGCCGATGCTGGAGGCGTTCTACCTCAGCCTGACGCAGTTCGACCTCGTCCATCCGCCGAAATTCATCGGCCTCGCGAACTTCGTCGAGCTGCTGCACGACCCGCTGTTCCTCAAGTCGGCGCGGGTGTCGCTGACCTACGTCCTGTTCAGCGTCGTGCCGGTGATCCCGCTCTCGCTCGGCCTCGCGGTCCTGTTCAACCGGTCGCTGTGGCTCAAGAACTTCCTGCGCTCGGCCGTCTTCATGCCGGTCGTGATGCCGGCCGTCGTGATGGCGGTCGTCTGGACGTTCATGTACCAGCAGGACGGCGTCGTCAACACGATCCTGGGCTGGTTCGGCGTCGAGCCGATCCCGTGGCTGCGGAGCAGCGCGACGTCGCTGTGGGCGGTCATCCTGATCGGCATCTGGCGCGCGACGCCCTACTACATGGTGATCTTCCTCGCGGGGCTCCAGGCGATCCCCGAGGACTACTACGACGCGGCCGAGATCGACGGCGCGGGCCGGTGGAACACGTTCCGCTACATCACGCTGCCGCTGCTCCGGCCGACGCTGCTGCTCGTCATCGTGATGAACGTGATCGTCGCGATGAAGGTGTTCGCCGTACCGCTGATCATGACCGGCGGGGGGCCCGCGGACTCGACCCGCGTGCTGCCGCTCTTCATCTACCAGACGGCCTTCGAGTTCTTCGACATGGGCCGGGCGGCGGCGATGAGCGTGTTCCTGTTCGTCGGGGTGATGCTGTTCTCGCTGGTCCAGGTCCGCATGTTCACCCGCGGGGACGACGAACGATGAGCGTGAGCTCCGGAATCGTCGCCGCCGCATCGGACCGGGGCTCCGGGAACCGGAAGCGCCCGCCGAGCCGCCTGCGCCGGCTCGCGCGGCGGCGCGGGAGCATCGCCGCCTTCGTGGTCCTCGCCGGCGTCGCCTGCGTCACGCTGCTGCCCTTCTACTGGATGCTCTCGTCGTCGCTGCGGACGATGGAGAACATGTTCAGCCTGCCGATCCAGTGGATTCCCGATCCGCCGAACTGGCGCTCGTACGTGCTCGCCTGGCAGGCGCAGGACTTCACGCGCTACTTCCTCAACAGCGGCTTCGTCGCGGTGGCGATCACGCTCGCCAACCTGCTCCTGTGCTCGCTCGCCGGGTACAGCCTCACCAAGTTCCGCTACGGCGGCCGCGGCGTCATGTTCATCCTGATCCTCTCCACGATGATGCTGCCGCTCGAGGTGACGATGGTGCCGCTGTTCCTGATCATCAAGGAGCTCGACTGGGCGAACACCTACCAGGGCCTGATCGTGCCGTTCCTGGTCGACGGGTTCGGCGTCTTCCTGATGCGGCAGTACATGCTGAGCATCCCGAAAGACCTCATCGACTCGGCGCGGATCGACGGCGCCTCGGAGCTCAGGATCTTCTGGATGATCGTGCTGCCGCTGTGCAAGCCGGCGCTCGTCGCGCTCGCGGTGTTCACCTTCCGCGAGGCGTGGGACATGTACATCTGGCCGCTCATCATCATCACCAAGGACTCGCTGCGCACGCTGCCGCTCGGCATTTCGCTCTTCATGAGCAGCTACGGCACGTCGTGGGACCAGCTGATGGCGATCGCGGTATTGGGAACGCTGCCGATGATCCTGCTCTTCTTCTTCCTCCAGCGCGCCTTCATCCAGGGCATCGCGGCGACCGGGCTCAAGGAATAGGACGCATGCCGGAGACGATGCGCGCCGTCGTGATCGCCCGCTACGGGGGCTCGCTCGAGGCCGCGACGCGACCGGTGCCGCGGCCGGCCGCGGGCGAGGTGCTCGTGCACGTGCGCGCGAGCGGGCTCTGCAGCACCGACCTGCACCTCCTGTCGGGGCGGCAGCCGCTCGGCGAGCTGCCGCGGATCGTCGGGCACGAGCTCGCCGGCGACGTCGTCGAACCGGGGAACGGCGTGACCGATTGGGCGCCGGGCACGCGCGTGACCGCGGCGATCGACGTCACCTGCGGGCGCTGCCGGCATTGCCTTGCCGGGCAGACGCAACGGTGCCGAACGATGGCACGCATCGGCTTCGAGCGGGACGGCGGGCACGCCGACTACGTCGCGGTGCCGGCGGCGAACCTCGTCGCGCTGGACGCACAGATCCCGTACGAGGCTGCCGCGATCCTGCCCGACGCGGTCGCGTGCATGTACCACAGTCTCGTCCACCAGGGCGGTGTCGGCATGGGGCAGCGCGTCGTGATCCTCGGCGCCGGCGGGCTCGGGATCCACGGCGTGCAGATCGCGCGAAGCGCGGGCGCCGAAGTGCTCGCGACCAGCCGCCGGCCGCAGCGGCTCGCGCTCGCGGAGCGCTTCGGCGCCGTCGGCGCCGACACCGCGCGCGAATCGCTCGACGCGGCGGTCGCGCGGTTCACCGGCGGCGACGGCGCGGACGTCGTCGTCGACAACGTCGGCACCCGCGCGAGCGTCCGCGACGGGCTCTCGGTGCTGCGACCGGGCGGGAAGTTCCTCGCCGTCGCGTACCAGGACGAGACGTTCGAGGTGCCTTCGATGCGGCTCTTCAAGACCGAGCAGCAGATCATCGGCTGCCGCGGCAGCACGAAGCAGGACCTGATCGACGTCGTGCGGCTGGTGCGCGACGGCAAGGTGACGCCGGTGCTCGGCGCGTCGTACCCGCTCGAGCGGATCGGCGACGCCGTCGCCCGCCTCGAAGCGGGCGACCTCGCGGGCCGGATCTGGCTTTCTCGGGAGTGAGGCTTCGCGGAGCGGGCGATGCTGGTGTTCGTCGGAACCTATACGGAACCCATCCTCTTCGGGACCGGGAAGGTCCTCGAGGGCAAGGGCGAGGGCATCTACGTCTTTAGGCTCGATACGGAGTCGGGGGCGCTCGAAGCCGTCGGCAAGACGACGGGCGTTGCCAATCCGTCCTACCTGGCGTTCCATCCGTCGCGGCGGTTCCTCTACGCCGTAAACGAACTCAAGACCTACGAAGGCGCGCCGACCGGGGCCGTCAGCGCCTTCGCCGTCGACCCGGCGACCGGATCGCTGCGGCTGCTGAACCGGCGGCCGACGCACGGGACCGACCCTTGCCACGTCGTCGTCGACGACGCGGGCAAGCATGTCTTCGTCGCCAACTTCATGAGCGGCAGCGTTTGCGTGCTCCCGGTCGGCGCGGACGGCAGCCTGGGCGAAGCCTCGGACTTCGTCGCGCACCAGGGGTCGGGCATCGATCCCGCGCGCCAGAAGGGCCCGCACGCCCACTCGGTGACGCTCGACGCGTCGAGCCGCCACGCGTTCGTTCCCGACCTCGGTCTCGACAAGCTCCTGGTCTACCGATTCGATCCGGGACGCGGGATGCTGGAGCCGCACCCGACGCCCTGGGTCAAGGTGAAGCCGGGCGCGGGTCCGCGGCACCTGGCGCTGCACCCGGGCGGCCGATTCGCGTACCTCGTCAACGAGCTCGATTCGACCGTCGTCGCGCTGGCGTACGACCGGAGGGCAGCGACCTTCGAGTACCTCCAGAGCGTCTCCACGCTGCCCGATGGTTTCGAGGGCGCGAGCACCTGCGCCGACATTCACGTGTCGCCGTCCGGGGACTTCGTCTACGCATCGAACCGGGGCCACGACAGCATCGCGATCTTCCGGCAGGATCCGCACGCCGGGACGCTGCGCTGCGTCGGCCACGAATCGGCGGGCGGCAGGACGCCGCGCAGCTTCGGGATCGACCCTGGCGGGCGCTTCCTGCTCGCCGCGAATCAGGACGGCGGTTCGATCGTGGTCTTCCGAATCGACCCCGGCGGCGGAATGCTGCGACCGACGGGCCACGTCGCGCCCGTGCCGACGCCGGTGTGCGTGAAATTCCTCGTCCCGTCGCGCGGCTGACCACGATCGGGCGTCGTTCCCGCGGATGCGGGAACCCGGCGACTCCGATGTCTCGACCCTTCCGTGATGGATGATCGCGGCGTAGCCGTCTTCCCCCCGGAGCTCTCCGCTCGTCGTCGTCCCCGCGCAGGCGGGGACCCAGCGTCGTTGGGGCTGTCTTGAGACTTCGTCAGCGCTTCACGGCGCGAAAGGCGGCGATCTCCCAGTCCCCGCTCGCCTCATCGTGCCTGAGGACATAGACGTCGTCGTCGTCGGTCTCGACCCTGAACCAGCGCTGCGACGGGCCGAACCAGCGATCGACGACCGCGCGCACGGCGAGGCGGCGATCACCCAGCCACAGCGCGACCGGCTCCTGCTCGCCTCGATACCCGGCGTAGCACTCGACGCGAATCGCCATGCTCGCAACGTACTCCGATCCGGCGGACTCCGTCGAGGTCACCTGGAAGCGTTCGCGGCGCTGCCCCGCCGGCTCGGAGGGAGGAAAGCCTGCACCAGCGCGCGCGCGTCGATGCGCGCACCGATGCGCGCGAGCACGAGGAACGACCCCGCGAGCTTGCGGTGCAGGAAGATGGTCTCGGGCGGGGGCGCGCGCAGCAGGCGACGCCGAACGGCGAGCTCGACGCCGAGGTCGCGCGCCCGTGCCGCGAGCCCGGACCCGCCGAAATCGTAGCGCCCGCGGTGCCGAAGCGGCTCGCAGACGAGCAGGATCATCTCGACGGCCGCCGCCACGCGCTCCGGCGGATCGCCGGCGCCGGCATAGCCAATCGCGATCGCTTCGCGCGCCACGGTCTCGAGGTCGCCGTCGATGACGGCGCGGGTGATGCGCGCATAGCGCGCGACGAACTCCGGCGGAAACGTCCGGGTCGCGCCGAAGTCGAGCAGCGCGACGCGTCCGCTCTGCGGCTGATAGAGGTAGTTGGCGAAGTTGGGATCGGTCTGCATGACGCGGAACTCGAAGAGCTCGCGGAAGAGGAGCTTCTCGAGCAGCGCCCCGACGGCGTCGCGCTCGGGTTGCCGCGTCCCGGGCCGGGACAGCGTTTCGAGCGGAACGCCTTCGACGTAGTCCATCGCCATCACCCGGGCCGTCGTCAGGTCCCAGTGGACGCGGGGAACGACGAAGGCCGGCTCGTC
>DASQBO010000287.1:0-1845 GCA_035635175.1 Casimicrobiaceae bacterium
GTGTCGGGCTCGGGTTGATCTCGACGATCGCGGCGCCGTGGTGCCGTGCGTACGCCGGGAGCATCGCGGCCGGATAGACCTCGGCCGCGGTGCCGACGACGAGCAGCACATCGCAATCGCGCGCCGCGCGCTCGGCCTGCGCGAGCGCGTCCTCCGGCAGCGTCTCCTCGAACCAGACGACGTCGGGTCGCAGGAATGCGCCGCAGTTCGTGCAGCGCGGCGCCTCGCGCGGGCTCGAGTCGTCCCACGTCTCGACGATCGTGCCCTCGCGCGAGCACTTCACGCGCTGCAGGTTGCCATGGAGCTCGACCACGCGACGGCTTCCCGCTGCTCGATGGAGTCCGTCCACGTTCTGCGTGATCACGAGGAACTCGGGCACCGCGGACTCCGCCGCGACGAGCGCGCGGTGCCCCGCGTTAGGCTTCGCCTGCGCGACGAGCTCGCGCCGCCACGCATACCAGTCCCACACGAGCTTCGCGTTGCGCCGGAACGCGTCGGGCGTCGCGAGCTCGAGCGGATCGAACTGCGCCCAGAGCCCGGTCTGCGCGTCGCGGAACGTCGGAACGCCCGATTCCGCGGAAATGCCCGCGCCGGTCAGCGCTGCGACCGAGCGCGCCCTGCGCAGACGGTCGATCAGCGACTCCGGAATCGCAGGCGCTGGGGAAGGAGAGCGCCCCTGGCTCGGCATCGCGGACTCGACGGGCGGCGGTGCGCGCATCGATCGGATTCTACGGCGGCGCGGTGGCGCGTGCGCGCCGCCGGTCGTGGGCACGAGCGCGTGCATCGCTGTGTGCTACACTCGACGCGGCCCATCGCCGCTGCACAACACGGCGTCTCTCCATGTCCGGCAACACGCTCGGCACGCTGTTCCGCGTCACCTCGTTCGGCGAATCGCACGGCCCCGCCATCGGCTGCGTCGTCGACGGCTGCCCGCCGGGCATGGCGCTCGCCGTCGCGGACATCCAGCGCGACCTCGATCGCCGCAAGCCGGGGACCTCGCGCCACGTCACGCAGCGGCGCGAATCCGACACGGTGGAGATTCTCTCGGGCGTGTTCGACGGCCGCACGACCGGAACGCCGATCGCGCTCCTGATCCGCAACGAGGATTCGCGGAGCAGGGACTACGCCGCGATCGCCGACACGTTTCGGCCGGGCCACGCCGACTACGCATACTGGCAGAAGTACGGCATCCGCGACCATCGCGGCGGCGGGCGCGCGTCGGCGCGCGAGACGGCGGTCCGCGTCGCCGCCGGCGCGATCGCGCGCAAGTGGCTCGGCGAGCGCTACGGCGTCGCGATCCGCGGACACCTCGTGCAGCTCGGCCCGCGCGCCATTCCGTTCGAGGACTGGGCGCACGTCGACGCGAACCCGTTCTTCGTCGCCAACGCGTCGATCGTCGGCGAGCTCGAGGCGTTCATCGATGCGCTGCGCAAGTCGGGCGACTCGTGCGGGGCGAAGCTCAGCGTCGTCGCGACCGGCGTTCCGGTCGGCTGGGGCGAGCCGGTCTACGGCCGCCTCGACGCCGACCTCGCCTCCGCGATGATGGGCATCAACGCCGTCAAGGGCGTCGAGATCGGCGCCGGCTTCGCGAGCGTCCGGCAGCGCGGCACCGAGCATTCGGACGAGATGACGCCCGAAGGCTTCCTGTCGAACAACGCAGGCGGCATTCTGGGCGGCATCTCCACGGGCCAGGACATCGTCGTCACGGTCGCCGTGAAGCCCACTTCGTCGATTCGCCTCGACCGCCGCTCGATCGACAAGGCCGGCAACCCGGTGACGGTGAACACCCACGGCCGCCACGACCCGTGCGTCGGCATTCGCGCGACGCCGATCGTCGAGGCGATG
>DASQBO010000288.1:0-3861 GCA_035635175.1 Casimicrobiaceae bacterium
CGGCCGGCGCACCGCTGGATGACTCCACCATCGAAGCGTATGGCGGACCGACGCGCACGAGGACTCTCGCCGCCTGGGACGCTTCGGAGTTCGCGCGCGGCTCGGTACCGGAGGTCTGGCAGGTGAGGGACCGCAGCGACACCGGCTGCCGGATGCGCGGCAAGACGGCGGAACTGAACCGCGTGATCCCCGGCTCGCTGGTGGCGATGCGCGCGAACGAGACCGTTCCGTGGACGCTGGGGGTCGTGTGTCGAGTGCGGCGGCTCATGGTCGACTACGTCGAGATCGGCGTCGAGTACATGGGACGCAAGCCGCGCTTCGTGAAGGTCGTCACGGGGCACGGCCCGGCGCGCGGCGCCAAGGCGAAGTGCGTCGGCGCGCTCTACCTGCCGCCGAGCGAAGAACATCCTGCGATGCCGATCCGGACCCTGCTGCTGCCGGCCCGCGAGTACCGATCGACGGGTGACGCGACGCTGCTTTCGTCGAACGCGACGTATGAGCTGCGGCTCAACGAGCCGATCCGGCGCCAGATGGAATTCGTCTGGACCCCGTTCACCGTCACTCGGAAGATCGGGCGCTGATCCGCCCCGCCGTCATGCGGCGGGCGCCGCGACGTCGCGCGTGCGCCCGCCTTCCTGATCGAACTCGAGATAGCTGCCGCGCTCGTACCAGTCGGCGAGCACGAAGCGCTCGCACGCGCGGCCGTCGACGACGAGGTGGTGCCGCGCGGGCCGATGCGTGTGGCCGTGGATCATCCGGCTCACGCCGGCGTCGCGGAACGCCGCCGCGACGGCGTCCGGCTCGACGTCCATGATCTGCTCGGGCTTCCCGGCGTTCGCCGCGCGGCTCCTGCGGCGCAGCCAGCGCGCGATGCCGCGCCGCATCGCGTACGGCAAGGCAAGGTAGGCCCGCTGCCAGCGCGCGTCGTGCGCAATGCGCCGGAAGCGCTGATACGCGTGGTCGGACGTGCAGAGCTCGTCGCCGTGGAGCACGAGCGTGGGCGCGCCGCCGACGTTCACGACGAGCTGCCCCGGGAGCAGCGTGACGCCCGCCGCCGCGCAGAAGCGCTCGCCCAGCAGGAAGTCGCGGTTGCCGGTGATCACGCCGACCGGCACGCCCGCCGCCGTCACGCCCTTGATCGCGCGCGCGACCTGCGCGGGGAGCGGTTCCTCGAGCGCATCGTCGCCGATCCAGGCGTCGAACAGGTCGCCCAGGACGTAGACGCCGGCGGCCTCGCGCGCCGGCCCCGCGCAGAACGCGTGAAAGGCGTCGACCTGCGCCGGCCGCTCCGGCGACAGGTGCAGATCGGAGACGAACAGGGTTGCCGGCACGCGAACCGACTACGCGGCGACTTCCTCGGCGCGGGTGAGCACGACGTCCTGCTTGGGGACGTTCTGGTGGAAGCCGCTGTTGCCGGTGGGCACCGCCTTGATGCGGTCGACGACGTCCTGTCCGGCGACGACCTTGCCGAACACGCAGTAGCCCCAGCCTTGCGGGCTCGGCCCCTTGTAGTCGAGGAAGTCGTTGTCGGCGACGTTGATGAAGAACTGGCTCGACGCCGAGTGCGGCTCGGACGTGCGCGCCATCGCGACCGAGTACCGGCGGTTCTTGAGGCCGTTCGCCGCCTCGTTCGCGATCGTCGCCCGCGTCGGCTTCTGCCGCATCCCGGGCTCCATGCCGCCGCCCTGGATCATGAAGCCGTCGATCACGCGGTGGAAGATCGTGTTGTCGTAGTGGCCCGAGCGGACGTACTCGAGGAAGTTCTCGACCGTCTTCGGCGCGTTCTCCGCGTCGAGCTCGAGCGTGATGTCGCCCAGATTCGTGTGGAGGATGACCATGATGACGCCCTATTGCACCACGACTGCCTTGTTGATGACGACCGGCGTCGACGGCACGTCCTTCGGGAACGGCCCGCCGGCGCCGGTGGGGGTCTTCGCGATCTTGTCGACGACGTCCATCCCGGAGACGACCTTGCCGAACACCGTGTAGCCGATGCCCTGCATGTCCGGCGAGCGGAAATTCAGGAACTTGTTGTCGGCGACGTTGATGAAGAACTGCGCGGTCGCGGAGTTGGGCTCGGACGTCCGCGCCATCGCGAGCGTCCCCGGCGTGTTGAGGAGTCCTGCCTTGCTCGACATCTCGGCCTCGTTGACGATCGGCGCCTTCGTCGGCTTCTGCTTGAAGTCCGGGGTGAAGCCGCCGCCCTGGATCATGAAGCCGGGGATCACGCGGTGGAACTGCGTGCCGTCGTAATGGCCCGACTTCACGTAGTCGAGGAAGTTGGCCACCGACTTCGGCGCCGCGTCGGGATAGAGCTCGACCCGGATCTTGCCGGCGGTGGTGTCGAACTCGACCTGCGGATTCGCGGCGAGCGCGGGCCCGGCGAGGGCCAGCGCGAGGATTCCGGCAGCGAGGAAGGAGAGGCGACGCATCATCGAAGGCTCCTGGAGTAAGGGAACGGCGGATTACGGAGAGAAAGGGATCAGTTCGTCTTCGGCGGCTTCGCGAGCAGCTCGCGTGCGAGCGCCAGCTTGCCGGCCGCGGTCTTGTTGTCCTTGTCGAGCTTCGCGGCCGTCGCGTACTGCGCGGCGCCGAGGCGGATGTACACGTCGCCCAGGTTCTCGTGCGCGATGCCCCAGTCGGGCGCGGCCTTGACGGCGCTCTCGAGCGCGACGCGGGCGCTTTCGTACTCGCCCTTCTGCGCGTAGAGCACCGCGAGGTTGTTGTAGGGCTCGGGCAGCTCGGGATAGTCCTCGACCAGTCCCTGGAACGTCGCGATCGCGGCGGCGTCCTGGCCCTGCTCGGTCTGCGCGACGCCCTTGAGGAAACGCGCCTGCGGCTCGCGGGGTCGCTGCGCGAGGAGCACGTCGAGCTTGATCTGCGCGTTCGCGAACTGCCGGTCCTTGACCAGGGCGGCGGCTTCGCGCAACCCCTGCGCATATTGCCTGCGGGCTTCCTCCGACAGGTCGCGCCCGTCCTGCGCGACGGCCGACGCTCCGGCGAGCGCCGCGCACGCGCAGCAGAGGAGAAGCAGGGAACGGAGCATGGAGCGCGGCGGCACGGGCGATCGCCTGCCGGGGATTCTAGCAGGAGCCCTCGGAGCTCCGCGCGAGACGCTCGACCGTCGCGTCGATCAGCCGCCGGGCGATGGAGACGCTGGGCGGCAGCTTGGGCACCGCGTCGACCGCGAACCATCGCGCTTCCGCGATCTCGGCGTCGTCGGGACGGACCTCGCCGCCCGCGTATTCCGCGGTGAACGCGATCATCAGCGAATGCGGGAACGCCCACGACTGGCTCGCGAAATAGTCGAGGCGGCCGACCTCGACGCCGACCTCCTCGCGCACCTCGCGCCGGATGCAATCCTCGATCGTCTCGCCGGGCTCGACGAAGCCCGCGAGCGCGCTGAACATCGCGGGCGGGAAGCGGTGCGCGCGCGCGAGAAGGATCTCGCGGCCTCGCGTGACGAGCACCATCATGGCCGGCGTCACGCGCGGATACGCGACGAGCCCGCACGCGGGGCATTGCTTGGCGCGCTCGTCCGCCTTGGCGCGGGTCGGCGTGCCGCACCGCCCGCAGAACCGATGCGTCTCGTCCCAGTCGACGATCTGGAACGCGCGCGCGGCGAGCGCGAGCAGCGCATCCGGCAGCACGAAGAACAGCGAGCGGAGGCCCGCGTAGCGCCACCCCGGAGGTTCCGGCGCGTCGCCGGGAAGGCCGACGGCGACGCAGTCGACGCCTTCGAGCGCGCCGAGGTAGTGCGTCGCGCCGGCGAGACCGATCGCGACGAGCTCGCGCCAGCGCGGAATCCGCGGCCGCGCCGTCGCGTCGCCGTCCGCCGAGACCAGCACCTTGCCGTCGCGG
>DASQBO010000289.1:0-9293 GCA_035635175.1 Casimicrobiaceae bacterium
GCGGCGCCGGGAACCGCGGGCGTCGCGGTGGCTGTCGTCATCAGTGACCTCCGTGGCCGCCGCCGCGTCCGAACTTCACGCGCAGCTCGCGGTAGAGCCAGAACACGGTGTGGATGCCGAAGAACGCGAACACCCCGAAGAGCAGGATCTCCATGAACTTCGCCGCGTAGTAGTAGATCGGGTCGCGCGCCTTGTCGTGCCGGTTGGCGTGCGGATCGAAGCTCGCGAAGTTCGGGCCGGCGCCCGCGTGGCACTTCTGGCAGGTCGCGAGCCGGTTCTGCTTCGACACCTTCGACGCGGGGTTCGACGCCGGCAGCACGTCGTGGGCGCCGTGGCACGACGCGCACGTCGCCATCCGGGCGTAGCCCAGCGCCGTGACCTGGCCGTGGAACGTGTCTCGGTACGTGGACAGGTAATCCGAGTGGCAGGTGCCGCACTCCTTGATCACCTCGGTCTGGAAGGTCGGGGCCTCGTGCTGCTGGATCGAGTGCGCGCTGTGGCAGTCGGTGCATCCCGGCGCCGCCAGCACGCCGTCCTGGCGCAGCTTGCCGTGCATGCCGTTCATGTACGCGGTGCGCTCCGGTCCGTGGCACGAGCCGCAGGTGTCGGGCACCCGCGCCCGGTTCGTCCTGCTTCCTTCCTCGCTCTTGGCGAGAATGCTGTGCGCGCCGTGGCAGTTGGTGCACGTCGGCGCCGAGCCCTGCGCGGCGCCCTTGAGCGCCTTGCCGTGGATGCTGTCGTGGAACTTGCCGGCGACGCTGCCGCTCGGCAGCTTGCCCTTGGCCATCGTCGCGTCGTCGCCGTGGCAGCGCGAGCACGTGGCCTCGATGTTGGCGTGATTCGTCCGCGACGCCGGGTCCTTCGCCGGCAGGATGTCGTGCGTCCCGTGGCAATCGGTGCACGTCGCCGCGACTTCGTTGCCGCCCTTGCGCGACTTGCCGTGCACGGTCGCGGCGTACTCCTTGACCGGCTGCTCGTGGCAGGTCGCGCAATTGACCGGCTTGAGCTTCTCCGCGTGCGGGATCTTCTGCGCGGAGACGTCGGCGTGGCACGCGGTGCATTCGAGCTTGAGGCTGCCGTGCACCGAGGACGCGAACTTCGCGGCGTCGACCGCGATCGACTTGCCGGCCGCGTTCTTCGCATCGGCCGCCCCGTGGCACATGAGGCAGGTCTCGTTGACGGGCGGCGCGGCGGGCGCCGCGGCCGCGCAAAGGGCGGGCAGGAGTGCGAACGCCAGCGCGAACGCCGCGGCGCGCATCGAACGAGTTCCAGTCATCGCCGTTCCCTCATCTGCGTAAGCCCGCGACGCGCCGGCGATCGTGTCGCCGGGCGTGGGCCGCGCAGCCACGCCGGATGGTCGCATCGCCCCCCGGGGGGGGTGTTGACGTGGATCAACGAGGGAGAAAGGGTCTTCGCGCGACGCGCGGTGCCCTTGACGTGACGCAGGAGCCCCGAAAAGAAGAAGGGCCGGCGAACCGGCCCTTTCCGGGGTGCGACGGCGTGGGGCTACACGCGGCGGCGGTACTCGCCCGTACGCGTGTCGATCTCGATCCGGTCGCCGGTCGAGACGAAGAGCGGCACCTGCACGTCGAAGCCGCTCCCGATCTTCGCGGGCTTCATCACCTTGCCCGACGTGTCGCCCTTGACCGCGGGCTCGGTGTACGTCACCTCGCGCACGACCGTCGTCGGGAGCTCGACGGAGATCGCCTTGCCCTCGTAGAACGTGAGCTCGCACTCGAGCCCGTCGGCGAGGTAGCGGATCGCGTCGCCCATGTTCTCCGCCTCGACCTCGTGCTGGTGGAAGTCGGAGTCCATGAACACGTAGAGCGGATCGGCGAAATACGAATACGTCACTTCCTTGCGGTCGAGCTGGATCACGTCGAACTTCTCGTCGGCGCGATAGATCGTCTCCGTGCCCGACCCGGACAGGAGGTTCCTGAGCTTCATCTTGACGACCGACGCATTGCGGCCGGACTTCGTGAACTCCGCCTTCTGGACCACCATCGGGTCCTTCCCGACCATGATCACGTTGCCGGCGCGGATTTCCTGGGCGATTTTCATTGCGGCACCTTCGTTGCTAAGGGTCTGTTTCGGAAAACTTTACATTATACCTGATCTGCGGCCGTCCGGACCAGTCCGCTGGCGAGCTCGGGAAGGCGGGAGAGTGTCGCCGCCCACCCGCCGGCATGGTCGACGAGTTGGGGGCGGGCGGCGTCGAAATCGAGCCACGCCTCCGCGAGCGCGTCGGCCCGGCCGGGAGCTCCGTTCCAGGCGTGGTGGAAGCCGCGTACGGACGCTGCGATCGAGGGGGCTAGGCCGACGCAGAATCGATCGAGGAACGCGTCGACCTTCCGCAGGTGCGCGCCCTCGTCCTGCGGGTAGGCGTGCCACGCGAAAGGCCGAGCCGCCCACTGCGCGCGCACGAACGAGTCCTCGCCCCGGACGAAGTTCAGCTCGCAGCTCCAGAGCAGCCGGTCGTAGTCGTCCTGGGCGAGGAAGGGGATCGCGTGCAGCGCAAGCCGGCCGCGCGCGAAGGGCCGGCCCGGATGCGGGACCTCGCCGCGGGTCCACGCGTCGATCGCGCCCGCGGGCGTCCTGTCGGGGACGACGCACACGACCGGCACGTCGCCGTCCGCCCACGCGTCGAGGAGCGCGCCGAGCGCAGGCTGCGGGTAGCAGAACAGCGAAATGCGCAACTCGTTCGCGGCGGGGGCCGGCAGCGCGAGCGAGGACCAGAACGCGCTCCGCGCGCCCGCATCCTCGCGGAACGCGTCGCGCGCCGCGAAGAGGCCCCTCTCGCGCAGGAGGCCGCCGGTCCGCGCGGTGAAGCCGGGGAACCAGAAGCGGCGAACGATCGGAAAGCGCGGGTGCGGCGAAGGCAGGCCGTGGGCCCCGTCGACCCAGGCCTCCGCGCTCAGGTACTCGAGGACGAGCCAGACGGGCGGCGGCGTCCGCCGCGCCATCGCCGCGACGTACGCGTCCGGAAGGCCGCAGCCGAACGCCTCGACGACGACCTGCGCGGGGTCGGCCGACTCGAACGGACCGGTCCACGCGCGGATGTCGACCCCTTCCGCCGCCGGTGCCATCCGCTCGAGCACGCGCGGCACGTCGATCCAGAGCCGCACCGCGAGGCCGTGCTCCCGGACGAGCTGCCGCGCGAGGCGCCAGCAGACGCCCGCGTCGCCGAAGTTGTCGACGACCTTGGAGAAGATGTCCCAGCGCGCAGGCATGGCGGCGGCGAGTGCGGTCGTCCCGATTATCGCCCGGCTGCTGCCTCCGCCGAACGCGGTCCGGGTTGATCCCGCTCAACGCACCGCAGGGGTCGCGGCGCGATGATCGGGCCACGTCCCCGCCGGGGCGCGGAGTTGGCATGCACGCCGTACGGAGGATGGCGTATCTCTCGATCGCGACGTCGCTGGCGACGATCGTGCTCAAGTTCGGCGCGTGGTTCATCACCGGATCGGTGAGCCTCTGGTCCGATGCGCTCGAGTCGCTGGTCAACCTCGCCGCCGGGCTCGTCGCGCTCGGCGCCGTGACGCTCGCCGAGCAGCCGGCCGACGACCGTCACACCTACGGCCACGACAAGGCCGAATACTTCTCGAGCGGCGTCGAGGGCGCGCTGATCGTCGTCGCCGCGATCGCGATCATGGCGTCGGCCGTGCACCGGCTCATCGCGCCGCAGCCGCTCGTGCTGCTCGGCCCCGGGATCGTGATCGCGCTCATCGCCGGCGCCGCCAACTTCGCGACGGCGCGCATCATGCTGAAAGTCGCGCGCCAGCACGACAGCATCACGATCGAGGCGGACGCCAGGCACCTGCTGACCGACGTGTGGACCTCGGTCGGGATCCTCGGGGGGCTTCTCGTCGTCCTCGCGATGCCGCAGTGGGCGATCCTCGACCCGCTGATGGCGATCGCCGTCGGCGTCCACATCATCGTCACCGGCGTCGGTCTTCTCAAGCGGTCGGCCGACGGGCTCATGGACGTGGCGCTGCCGCCCGCCGAGGTGAAGCGCGCCGAGACGCTGATCAAGGGCGAACTGCCGGACGGCGCGAGCTTCCATGCGCTGCGCACCCGCAAGTCCGGCGCGCGGCGCTTCCTCGAGTTGCATCTGCTCGTTCCGGGCGACACCACGGTCGCCGCGTCGCACGCGCTCTGCGACCGGATCGAGACGGCGCTCCGGGGTCACCTTCCCAAGTCCGAGGTGACCATCCACGTCGAGCCCGCGGAAACGCAGGCGTCGCATCGCTGACACGGCAAGCGCCGTCGCTCGCCAAGCGAGTGAGACGTCGCTGCAACCGCCGAGTTCCCCGGTGGGCGGGACTGCATCCTGTTGTGCGCGCGCCGGGCCCCGTTCCTGCGTCAAGGACGCTCGCCGCGGGCTGCCAACCGCGCGGCCGACAGCGTAGCATTGAACGAAGGGCCGGACTCCGGCCGGCATCCGCGACCCTTCATTGCGCGCAACCATGCTGGGCGAGCAGGACATCTACCTCTTTCGCGAAGGAACGCACGGCCGCCTCTACTCGATGCTGGGCTGCCTGCTCGGCGACGACGGCGCGACGTTTCGCGTATGGGCGCCCAACGCTGCGCGCGTCTCGGTGATCGGCGCGTGGAACGGCTGGGATGCGCTCGCCAATCCCCTCGTCGCGCGGGAGGACGGAAGCGGCATCTGGGAAGCCACCGTGCCCGGCGTCGCGCGCGGCGACGCGTACAAGTTCCGGATCGACGCGGCGGACGGTCACGGCACGGACAAGGCCGATCCGTTCGCGCTGTTCGCCGAGGTTCCGCCGTCGACGGCCTCCCGCGCGTGGACGCTCGACTATGATTGGGGCGATGCGTCGTGGATGGCCGAGCGCCGGCTGCGCAACGCGCTCGACGCGCCGATCTCGATCTACGAGGTGCACCTCGGGTCGTGGCGACGCGACGGCGGCCGCCTGCCGACCTATCGCGACATTGCGCAGCCGCTCGCCGAGTACGTGCGGGCCCAAGGCTTCACGCACGTCGAGCTCCTGCCGGTCACCGAGCACCCGTTCTACGGCTCGTGGGGCTATCAGACGACCGGTTACTTCGCGCCGACCGCGCGGTACGGGTCGCCGCAGGACTTCATGTACCTCGTGGACACGCTGCACCGGCACGGAATCGGCGTAATCTTCGACTGGGTGCCGTCGCACTTCCCCGCCGACGACCACGGCCTCGCGCGCTTCGACGGGACCCATCTCTACGAGCACGCGGACCCGCGCCAGGGCTTCCACCCCGAATGGAACAGCTCGATCTTCAATTACGATCGCCACGAAGTGCGGGCGTTTCTCCTGTCGAGCGCGATGTTCTGGCTCGACAAGTACCACGTCGACGGGCTGCGCGTGGACGGCGTGGCGTCGATGCTCTATCTCGACTACGGGCGCAAGGCGGGCGAGTGGATTCCCAACGTCCACGGCGGAAAGGAGAACCTCGGCGCGATCCGGTTTCTCCGGCACCTGAACCAGTCCGTGTATCGCGAGCATCCGGACGTGCAGGTGATCGCCGAGGAATCGACGTCGTGGCCGATGGTGTCGCGTCCCGTGCATCTCGGCGGGCTTGGCTTCGGCCTGAAGTGGAACATGGGGTGGATGCACGACACCCTCGACTACCTGCGTCAGCCGCCGATCTACCGGAAGTACCATCACGACCGTCTTACGTTCTCGATCTGGTACGCGTTCTTCGAGAACTTCGTGCTCGCGCTGTCGCACGACGAGGTCGTCCACGGCAAGGGCTCGCTCATCGGCAGGATGCCGGGCGACGCGTGGCAGCAGTTCGCCAACCTGCGGCTTCTCTACGGCTACATGTGGGCGCATCCGGGGAAGAAGCTCCTCTTCATGGGCGGCGAATTCGGCCAGCGCCGCGAATGGGCGCACCAGGAGGGGCTCGAGTGGGACGTCTTGCGCTATCCGGAGCATGCCGGGACGCAGCGGTGGGTGGCCGATCTGAATGCGCTGCTTCGGGCCGAGCCGGCGCTCCATCAGCTCGACTTCGAGGCGCGCGGCTTCGAGTGGATCGATTGTCACGACGCGGACGCGAGCGTGATCAGCTTCCTGCGCCGGCCGCGTGAAGGCCCTCCCGTGCTCGTCGTCTGCAATTTCACGCCGGTGCCGCGCACGAACTATACGGTCGGCGCCCCGGAAGGCGGGTACTGGCGCGAGATCCTGAACGGCGACGCGCAGATCTACGGCGGCAGCGGCGTGGGGAACCTCGGCGGTGTCGACGCGGCGCCGGTGCCCGCACAGGGCCGCTTCCATTCGCTGGTGCTGACGCTGCCTCCCCTCGCCGTCGTGTTCTTCAAGCCGGACCGGCGCTGAGACGATGGACGCGCCACATCCGGGAGCATCGGCGGCGGAGCGAGTCCCGGCCGGGGGCCGCGCGCGCGCCGTCATCGAAAACGTCGCTCCGGCGGTCGACGGCGGCCGCTTTCCGATCAAGCGCACGGTCGGCGAGCCGGTCGAGGTCGAGGCGGACTGCTTCGCCGACGGTCACGACAGCCTCGGCTGCGTGCTGCTGCACCGGCGGGACGACGAGGCGCACTGGCACGAGACGCCGATGGTCGCGCTCGGCAACGACCGCTGGCGCGGCACGTTCACGGTCGGCGCGGCGGGACGGTACCGCTACGCCGTCACGGCGTGGGTGGACCACTTCCTGTCGTGGCGGCACGACTTCGCTCGTCGTGTCGAGCCCGAGGACCTCCGGATCGCGGCGCTGGCGGGCGCCGCGCTGATCGACGAGGCCGCGCAACGCGCCGGCGGCGCGGACGGCGACGTGCTCGCGCAATGGGCCGCGCGGCTGCGCGGCAGCGAGACCGTCCCCGACCTGCGCGTGCTCGCGCTCGACGAAGACCTGGCGGCGATCGCGGCGCGCCATCCGGACCGGCGCCTCGCCACGACCTCGGCGATCGAGTATCCGCTGGTGGTCGACCGCGAGCGGGCGCGCTTCTCCTCGTGGTACGAGTTGTTCCCCCGCTCCTGCGGCGCCGACGCAGGCACCCACGGGACGTTGCGCGACTGCGAGGCCCGTCTGCCGTACGTCGCGCGGATGGGCTTCGACGTGCTCTATCTCCCGCCCATCCACCCGATCGGCCGCGAGCGACGGAAAGGCCGCAACAACGCGCTGGCCGTCGCGCCGGACGACGTCGGAAGCCCATGGGCCATCGGGGCCGCCGAGGGCGGCCACACGGCGATCCACCCGCAGCTCGGCGGCATCGAGGACTTTCGGCGGCTGGTGGCGAGCGCCCGCCAGCTCGGCCTCGAGCTCGCGCTCGACATCGCATTCCAGTGCGCGCCCGACCACCCCTGGGTCGGGGCCCATCCGTCGTGGTTCCGCTGGCGGCCGGACGGAACGGTGCAATACGCGGAGAACCCGCCGAAGAAATACCAGGACATCTACCCGCTCAACTTCGAGTCGGACGACTGGGCGGCGCTGTGGTCCGAGCTCGAAGCGGTGTTCGCGTTCTGGCTGCGCGAAGGCGTGCGGATCTTCCGTGTCGACAATCCCCACACCAAGGCGTTCGCGTTCTGGGAGTGGGTGATCGGGCGGATCAAGGCGGCGCACCCGGACGTCATCTTCCTCTCGGAGGCCTTCACGCGACCGAAGGTGATGCACCGGCTCGCCAAGCTCGGCTTCACGCAGTCGTACACGTATTTCACGTGGCGCAACACCAAGGAGGAGCTCACGCAATACTTCACCGAGCTGACGCGTGGGCCGGGGCGCGAGTACCTCCGCCCAAACTGCTGGCCGAACACGCCGGACATCCTGCCGGAGCCCCTGCAATTCGGGGGGCGCGCCGCGTTCATGGCGCGGCTCGTGCTCGCGGCGACCCTGTCGGCGAACTACGGCATCTACGGCCCGGCCTTCGAGCTCCTCGAGCACACGCCGCGCGAGCCCGGAACGGAGGAGTACCTCGATTCGGAGAAGTACGAGCTGCGGCAGTGGGATCTCGCGCGCCCGGACAGCCTCGCGGACTTCATCGCCCGCGTCAACGCCGCGCGACGCGACAATCCGGCGCTGCAGCGCGACGGCGGCCTCGCGTTCCTTCCGATCGACAACGAGGAGATGATCTGCTACGCCAAGGTGGATGCTTCGGGCGAGAATGCCGTGCTCGTGATCGTCAATCTCGATCCGCATCACACGCAGTCCGGGTGGGTGACGCTCGATCCCGCCGTGCTCGGCCTCGAGGGGGAGCGTGCATTCCAGGTCCACGACATCCTGTCGGGTGCGCGCTTCCTGTGGAGCGGGGCGCGCAACTTCGTGCAGCTCGATCCGACGCGGGCTCCGGCGCACCTTTTCCGGCTGCGGCGGCGCGTGCGCACCGAACGCGATTTCGACTACTTTCTGTGATGGCGACGACGATCCCGGCCGCATCCGGCGAACGGAACCGCGCGACGGCGGAGGCGCCTGCACCGGCACCGGCGGCGGACGCCCACTGGTACAAGGACGCGGTCATCTACCAGCTGCACGTGAAGGCCTTCGCCGATTCGAACGACGACGGCGTGGGCGACTTCCGCGGCCTCACGGAGAAGCTCGACTACGTCAAGGACCTCGGCGTCAACACCGTCTGGCTGCTGCCGTTCTATCCGTCGCCGCTGCGCGACGACGGCTACGACGTCGCCGACTACACGCAGGTGCATTCGGCATACGGCACGCGCGCCGACTTTCACCAGTTCGTGCGCGAGGCGCACCGCCGCGACCTGCGCGTCATCACCGAGCTCATCGTCAATCACACGTCCGACCAGCATCCGTGGTTCCAGGCGGCCCGCCGCGCCCCGAAGGGCTCGTCGAAGCGCAACTGGTACGTCTGGAGCGACGACCCGAACAGATATGCGGGAACCCGCATCATCTTCACCGACACCGAGAAGTCGAACTGGGCCTGGGACGACGTCGCCAAGGCGTTCTACTGGCATCGCTTCTTCAGCCACCAGCCCGACCTCAACTACGACAACCCGGCCGTGCAGGAGGCGATGATCGACGTCCTGCGGTTCTGGCTCGACCTCGGCATCGACGGCTTTCGGCTGGACGCCGTGCCGTACCTGTTCGAGCGGGAGGGCACCAACTGCGAGAACCTGCCCGAGACGCACGCGTTCCTGAAGCGCTGCCGCAGCGTCGTCGACGACGAATTTCCCGGCCGGGTGCTGCTGGCCGAGGCCAACCAGTGGCCCGCCGACGTGGTCGAGTACTTCGGCGACCCGGAAGTGGGCGGGGACGAATGCCACATGGCCTTTCATTTCCCGCTGATGCCGCGCATCTTCATGGCCGTCCGGCGCGAGCAGCGCTAC
>DASQBO010000290.1:0-4668 GCA_035635175.1 Casimicrobiaceae bacterium
GCGCGCATTCTCGCCCTCTTCGGACTGCCGGTCGACGCCCGCTACCTGTCAGAGGTCGGACGCAGCCCTGTGCTCACGCGCTACTCGAAGGCTCCCGAATACGGCTACACGCCGGAAGTGCGCGCCGAGATCCTGCGCGAATCCCGGCGCGACCATCGCGAGGAGATCCGCCGCGGACTCGCGTGGCTCGAGCGCGTAACGCACGCGAACCCCGCGGTCGCCACGCTCATGTCGTCGACCACATCCGGATGAGATTCTGCCGCACGACGTCGAGCCGCACGCGGCTCTCCCACTTCATCGTCGTGCCTTCGAGGGCGGCGATCTCGTTGAGCTCGTAGACCTGCGTCCGCTGGTGCTCGTCCGCGATGTAGCTCTCGATGAACGTGATCGACACGAGGCGCTGCCCCGACCGCACCGGGACCACCTCGTGCAGCGTCGTCGACGGGTAGACGATCGCCTCGCCGGCCGCACCCTTGATCGGAATGGCCAGGTTGCCGATCTCGATCGACAGCTCCCCTCCGGCGTAGGTGGCCGGGTCGTTGATGAAGACCGTGCACGAGAGGTCGGAGCGCAGCCGCGCGTTGCCGATCTGGATCAGCGCCGCGTCGGCGTGGCCGCCGTATTTCATCCCCGGCTCGTAGCGGCACAGGAGCGGCGGGGCGATGTGCTTCGGCATCGCGAAATCCATGAACTCGCGCGAGCGCCCGAGCGCGCCGCTGACGATCTGCACCGACTCGGCGTAGCGAGGATCGCCCTGGTCGGCCTGGAGGTTGTCCTTCGACGTGTTGGCGGGATTCGAGGCGCGGCCGTCGACGAAGCGGATCTCGCGCGAGAGGGCCGCGAGCCGCGCGATCTCGGCCGGCGCGAGAAGGTTCCTGATCTTGAGCAGCACGCAAGGCTCCGTCGTCCGTTCGCAAGTCCGTCGAATCGTACACCGGGTTCCGGACCGGCCCCAGCGGGGTGCTATCCTTCCGCCCGCAACCGGCGCCGCGTCGCGAGCGCTCCGGCCACTCACACGATCGTCCCATGGCTTTGCCCCCCGTAGATGCGCGCGCCCTCGCGCAGTCCGGCGCCGACGCGCTGCGCAGAGGGGATGCGCGCACCGCACGCGCCTCGTTCGAACGGATCGTCGGCGCGGGCGCGGCCGATGCCGCGAGCTACGTCGGGCTCGCGTACGCGTGCCGCGACCTCAACGACGCGGCCGGCGTCGACGCCGCGCTCGACAAGGCGCTCGAGCTCGAGCCGCAGAATCTCGGCGCGCTCATGCTCAAGGCGGACCACCTCGCGGCGCTGGGCGATGCGCGCAGCGCGGTGTCGTTCTACCGGCACGCGATCCGCGTCGCTCCGCCCGCCGCCGAGATGCCAGCGGCACTGCGCGACGAGCTCGCGCGGGCCAGGGCGATGTGCGACCGTTTCGCCGGGGACTTCGAGGCGTTTCTCATGGACCGCCTCGAAAGGCACGGCCTCCCGGGCGGCCCGGCCACGGCGCGCTTCAGGCATTCGCTCGATCTGCTGCTGGGCAGGAAGCAGCGGTATTTCCAGCAGCCCAATATCTACTGCTTTCCGGAGTTGCCGCAGATCCAGTTCTACGACCGGCAGCGGTTCCCGTGGCTCGACCGGGTCGAGGCGGCGACCGCGGACATCCGTGCCGAGCTGGCGTCGGTCCTCGCGGCGACCTCGCCCGCGTTCGTCCCCTATGTCCGTCGCGTCCCGGGTCGACCGCGCAGGGACCTCGCCGGGCTCGAGGAGAACCCGAGCTGGAGCGCGTTCTACCTGTGGAAGGACGGCGAGGTCGTCCTCGACAACGCCGCGCGCTGTCCGAAGACGCTCGACGCCCTCGCCGAGGCGCCGCAGGTCTGGGTGCGCAACCGCTCGCCATCGGTCCTGTTCTCGCTGCTGCGGCCCGGCGCCCACATCCCGCCCCACACGGGACTCACCAACACGCGCCTCATCTGCCACCTGCCGCTGATCGTGCCGCCGGATTGCATCCTTCGCGTCGGCAACGACGCGCGCGCGCCCGTCGAGGGCAAGGCATGGGTGTTCGACGACACGATCGAGCACGAGGCCTGGAACCGGAGCGACCGCACACGCGTGATCCTGCTCTTCGAGATCTGGCGTCCGGAGCTGTCGGAGGAGGAGCGCACCCTCGTGACCGCCATGTTCGAGGCGATCGACGCGTACAGCGGCGAGAAACCGGTGTGGTCGATCTAGCAGCGAGATGCCAGACCCCAGGGAACCCATGCAAGACGTACAGAACCGGCTCCGCGAGATCAACGCCCTCGAGGGGCAGGCGATGCAGGCCGCGCAGACCGGACGGAACGCCGAGGCGCAGAGGCTCTGGGCCCGGATCCTCGAGCTCGACCCGAACCATGTCCGCACGCTGTCGACGCTGGGCCAGCGCGCGTTCCGCGGGGGGGACATGCCGACCGCCCGCATCGCGTTTCAGCGCATCGTCGACGTCGACGGGTCGGACCCCCAGCAATGGATCCAGCTCGCCGTCACGTGCCGCAACTTGCAAGACGAGGCGGCTGAGGAGAGCGCGATCCAGCAGGCGCTGACCCGCGACCCGGGCGAGCTCGTCGCGCTCATTCTTCGGGCCAGCCTGCTCGAGCGGCAGGGCCGGACGCACGAGGCCGTCGTCGCCTACAGCGCAGTCGCCGCCGTCGCGCCGCCGCTCGACCGCCTGCGTCCCGAGCTTCGACCGGCCGTCGTGGAAGCGAACGAGCGCGTCGAGCGCTACAACCGCGATCGCGGGGCGTTCCTCGACCGCTACCTGGACGCGCATTGCAGGGACTTCGCGGGAGAGGACCTCGGAAGATTCCGCGATTCGGTCGACATCATGGTCGGCCGGAAGCGCCGCTACGACTCGCGCTCGACGATCTTCCACTACCCGGGCCTCGCTCCGGTCGAATTCTTCGACCGGGCGCTGTTTCCGTGGCTCGATCGGTTCGAGGCGGCGACGGACGACATTCGCGCCGAGTTCCTGAACGTCCTCGCGACCGAGGAAGGCTTCACCCCCTACATCTCCTATCCGGACGACGTTCCGAAGCACCAGTTCGCCGAGCTCAACAACTCGCCGCGCTGGAGCGCGTTCCACCTGTTCAAGATGGGGCAGCGCGTCGCGGAGAACGCGGCCCGGTGCCCGCTCACGATGCAGCTCCTCGAAAGCGCGCCGCAGCCCGACCAGCCCGGACGCACGCCGTCGGCGATGTTCTCGCTCCTGAAGCCCCAGACACGCATTCCACCGCACACCGGCGTCTCCAACGTCCGGCTCGTCACGCACGTGCCGCTGATCATCCCGGAGCAATGCGGCTTCCGGGTCGGGAACACGACGCGCGACTGGATCCCCGGGCAGGCATTCGTCTTCGACGACACGATCGAGCACGAGGCCTGGAACATGAGCGACAAGCTGCGCGTCGTCCTGCTCTTCGACGTCTGGCATCCGGATCTCACTCCGCCGGAGCGCGCGCTGATCACGGCGCTCGCGGCGGGCCTCAACGAATTCACCGCGGGCGCTCCCGCTCCCGGCGAATCCGCTTAGCAAATCCTCCGGCGCCGCGCATGACCGTGGAGACCTGGCGCGACGCGATCGCGCTCGGGCACGCCGCACGGCAAGGCGGCCGCGCGGAGGAGGCGCTCGCCCACTACCGTGCCGCGCTCTCGCTCGCGCCCGACCTTGCCGAGACCCACCGGGCGTGCGGTCTCATGCTGCTCGAGATGAACCGCCCGGACGAGGCAACGCCGCTCCTGCGGCGAGCGGTGGACCTCGAGCCGTCGCACGCGGCATCGCGCGCGACCCTGGCCGAATGCCTCGCCCGGACGGGCGACATCGCGGCCGCGATCGGGATCGTCGAGGCGCTCACGGCGGAGGCCCCCGCGGAAGGCTGGATCTGGGAACGGCTCGGTGAGCTGGAAGCCAGAGCGGGCCGGTTCTCCGACGCGACCCTGCACTTCCGGCGGGCTGCCGAGCAAAAGCCCAACGATCCGTCGCCGCTCTTCAAGTGGGCAAGGGCCGCCTTCGATGCCGGCCTTCCCGGCGAGGCCAGGGCCACTCTCGACCGGGCGGCGCGGTTCGCGCCCCGCCATCCGGCGATCCTGCGGTTGTACGCGGAGATCCACGAGGGCAATGCAGCGTGGGACGAGCTCGGAGCGACGACCCGATCGTGGCTGCGCGTCGAGCCGGGAAACCCGCTGCCGTGGATGTTCGCCGCGAGGGCGCAGTGGGAGACGGGTTATCTGACCGAGGCGATGCGGAGCTACCGGACGTTCCTCGATCGGGGCGGCCGGAACGCTACCCACCTCGCCACGTACGGCCGACTCTGCATGACGGCGCTCGCCTACGACGAGGCCGCGCGCGCGCTCGACGAGGCCGAGCGGCTCGATCCGGAATGCGGGCACATGCTTTCGGCCAAGGCCACGCTCGCCATGTACGCCGGACGATTCGACGACGCTCTCGCCTACGCGCGTCGCGCGATCGCCGCCGACCCCCGTGACGCCGCCGCGTTCAGGGTGCTGGTCCAGGTCTCGGCGGGGCACGTCGGTGCAGACGATTTTTCGCGGCTGGCGCGCCTCGTGGAGGACGAGGGCGCGAGATCGGAGGACCGGATCGCCGCCTCGTTCGCCCTCGCCGACTGCCTCGATGCGCAGGGCGACGTCGACGCCGCCTTC
>DASQBO010000291.1:0-5976 GCA_035635175.1 Casimicrobiaceae bacterium
CCGCTGCGGATCGCGCGCGCGAGCCTGAGCTGGCGGCCACCGTCGCCGGTCCACACGCCCGACACGAGCCCGAACGGCGTCGCGTTGGCGATGCGCGCCGCATCCGCCTCGTCGGCGAACGGCATCGCCGCGAGCACCGGCCCGAACACCTCGTCGCACGCGAGCCGGGACGAGGCGGGCACGTCGCGGATCAGCCGCGGCTCGACGTAGTAGCCGCCCGCGGGCGCGTCGGAGACGATCGTCCCGGTCGCCACCGTCGGGTGCCCGTCGCGCTCGGCCTCGGCGAGGAAGCCGCGCACGCGCTCGAGCTGGCTCGCGCGGATCAGCGGTCCGCAGTCGAGGTCGGCGAGCGCCGGGCCGACCTTGAGCGCAGCGAAGCGCCGACCCAGCTTCTCCAGCACTTCGTCGTAACGCGACCGCTCGACGACGAGCCGGCTGCCGGCGGAGCACGTCTGGCCGGCGTTCTGCACGATCGCGTTGACGAGGACGGGCAGCGCGGCGTCGAGGTCGGCGTCCGCGAACACGATCTGCGCGCCCTTGCCGCCGAGCTCGAGCGTGACCGGGCAGTGCCGCTTCGCCGCCTCGCCCGCCACGAACGCGCCGGTCGCCGGCGATCCCGTGAAGGACAAATGGTCCACGCCCTCGTGCGCGGCGAGCGCCGCGCCCGCCTCGCGGCCCAGCCCGGTGACGAGGTTGAGCGCGCCCTCGGGAAACCCCACGCCCGCGGCGAGCTCGGCCACGCGCAGCAGCGAGAGGCACGCGTCCTCCGCCGGCTTCACGACGCACGCGTTGCCGGCGGCGAGCGCGCCCCCCACGGACCGCCCGAAGATCTGCAGCGGATAGTTCCAGGGAATGACGTGACCGGTGACGCCGTGCGGCTCGCGCAAGGTCAGCACCGTGTAGCTCGCCGGGTAGGGAATCGTCTCGCCGTGGAGCTTGTCGCACGCACCGCCGTAGAACTCGAAGTAGCGGGCGCAGGCCGCGACGTCGTTGCGCGCCTGCGCGAGCGGCTTGCCGCAGTCGCGCGCCTCGAGCAGCGCGAGCTCGTCCGCGTGATCGAGGATCGCGCGCCGGAGCCGCGCGAGCAGCCGCCCCTTCTCGACGGGCGCGAGGCGACCCCACGGGCCTTCGAACGCGTGGCGTGCCGCCCGGACGGCCGCGTCGACGTCCTCGGCCGTGCCGTAGGCGATCGCCGCGAACGGCCGCCCGTCGGAGGGGTCGATGACCGGCAGCGTCGCGCCGGTCGCGGGCGCGACCCAGCGGTTGCCGATGAAATGCTCGGGGGGTGTCGTGACGGAAGGCAACGGAGCGTTCATTTCGATCCTGCCGGCTTGAATTTCCACGCAAGCGTGTACTCGTCGACGCGCGGAACGTACGTGATGCCGTCGCGCGTCGCCCAAAGGTTCACCTGGAAGTGCAGCGGCACGATACCGGTGTCGTTGATGGCGATCTCGGTCGCGCGCTGCAGGTACGCCTCGCGCTTCGCGTCGTCGACCGTCGAGAGCGCGTCCTCGGTCAGCGCGTCGACCTTCGCGTTCGAGTAGCGGCCGCGGTTCGCCGTGCCGTAGCCCTTGTCGCGGTTCCAGGTCATGAGCAGCGCCTTGAGCGACGACGACGCCTCGCCCGTGCCGGTGCTCCAGCCGACCAGCATGAAGCTGAACTTGAGGTCGGTCGCCTGCGTGAAGAACGTCGACGACGGCATCGCCACGACCTTCGTGTCGATGCCGACGCGCGTGAGCATCTGCGCCACGGCCTGAGCGATCTTCGCGTCGTTGACGTAGCGGTTGTTCGGGGCGTGGATCGTGAGGCCGAAGCCGTCCGGATAGCCGGCCTCGGCGAGAAGCTTCTTCGCGCCCTCCGGATCGTACGGCTCGACCTTCAGGTTCTTCGTCGCCCCGAACAGGAAGTCGGCGACGAGCTGGCCGGACGGGATCGCCTCCCCTTCCATCACCTTGTCGACGATCGCGGGGCGGTTGATCGCCTTCGAGATCGCCTTCCGCACCCGCGGGTCCTTGAGCGGGTTCTTCGCGAGCGGCCGGCCCGCCTTGTCCGTGACGAACGGCGACGCGTCGCGATCGCTGTCCATGTGCAGGTAGATGAGCCGGTCGGCGACGATCCGGTAGACCGCGAGCTTGCGGTCCTTCCGCAGCCCGGCGACGTCGGTGGTCGGCACGTTCTCGATCGCCTGCACGTCGCCCGAGAGCAGCGCGGCGACGCGCGAAGCGTCCTGCGGCAGGATCCGCAGCGTCACCTTTTCCCACGGCGTGGACCCGCCCCACCACGCGTCGTTGCGCGCGAGCTCGATGCGGTCGCCCTTCACGTAGCGGACGAGCTTGTACGGCCCCGTGCCGATCGCCGCCTTGCCGCTGTTGAAATCCTCGGTCGTCGCCTTGGCCGCGGCCTTCGAGACGATCACGACCTGCGTCATGTCGGACGGCATGAGCGGATACGGCGTCGCCGTCCTGAAGCGGATCGTGTACGGATCGACGACGGTCATCTCCTTGATCTGCTTCGTGAAGGCCGTGAACGGCGACGGGCTGTTCGGCACCGTCGGCACGCGCTCGATCGACGCGACGACGTCCGCCGCGGTGAAGTCGCTGCCATCGTGGAACTTCACGCCCCGGCGCAGCTTGAATTCCCACGTCAGCGGGTCGACCGTCTTCCACTCGGTCGCGAGGCCCGGCTCGAGTTGCGATTTCTCGTTGCGCTGGACGAGGTAGCCGAAGAGGTGCGCGGCCACGTTGTTGTTCGGCGTGACGTTGTGGTAGTGGGGATCGAGCGCGGTGACGTCCGCGCCGAGCCCGATCGTCAGCGTCGCGGCGCCGGCCGCGGTCGCGAGCGCGCCGAACGCCGCAAATGCGGCGGCGGCCGCAGCGCGCGCGGCGTATCCGGAAGTGATCAAGGCAGCGTCTCGGTCGGCGCGGGCGCGGGATGCGCCGGGCGTAGTCAAGGATAGCGCATCGGATCCCGCGAGCCCAGTTCGCCCCACCAACGACGTGGGGAAATCGCGGTGTGTCGGTTTGTTACGGGGGTCAACGAGGTGCGCCGCTCCGGCGTTGACGGAAGCACAAGGCCCGACTCCAGCCGCGTCGCGGCGGAGCCGGCCGCTCTCGAGGAGGCATCATGAAACGCATCGCTGTCCTTGCCACCGTTGCCGCTTTCGCCGGCGCGGCGACCTTCGCCCCGACGGCGTCGGCCAGCAACGTCGCGTGGGGCGTGACGATCGGCGCCCCCGGCGTCGCCGTATCCGTCGGCCAGCCCGCCTATTGGGGCGGCTACGGTCATGGGTATCGCTACGGTTACGGCCCCTACTACTACGGTTACGGTCCCTATCATCGAACGTGGCACCGCCCGGTGGTCGTGGCGCCGCGGGTCGTCTATCCCGCTCCCGTCTATGTCGCACCGCGAACGGTGTACGTCGCGCCGCGGCCCGTCTACGTCGCGCCGCCTGCATACTACGGCTACGGGTACGGCTACTGACCCGACCGCCGATCCCGGGTTTCGCCGCCCCGAGTGACGAGCGGATCCGCGGGGCGGCAATGTCGACCCTCGGCGGCGCGCTCGCGCGCAGGCGCTCGTCGAGCGTCATTCTCGTGCCTCGCCCGCCGAATCTGCGGCGGGCCTTCGTGCCGCGCGGCCGGCGTAACCACCGAGTAGCGCGACTCAGAGACCGGTTGGTCCTGCGCGCACGGAGAGCCGCGCGGACGGCGCGAGGTTGCAGTCCGGGTGCGCCCGCGCGCCGTTGCCCGTGGGCGCAACACATCCGTGGCGCTCGGTCTCCGTCGCGACAACGGCATCGCATTTGACAGGGGTTCGCGCGCTCCCTATCCTGCCCCTTCCGTCGCTGCGGCCGCATTTGCCGTGCGGCGCTCCGTCATGAACGGTCCCGCGACGCTCACCTCCCCGCGCTTCGGCCCCGCCGCCGGAACCCCCGAGCTCGTCGCGTGGCCTCTGATCAGAACGCTCGTCGCGTTCGACACGACGAGCCGCGAGTCCAACCTCGCACTGATCGACTGGGTCGTCGACTATCTCCGCGTGCACGGCGTCGAGTCGACGCTCACGTTCGACGACGACCGTCGCAAGGCGAACCTCTTCGCGACGCTGCCGGCGGCCGACGGCAACGCGCTCGACGGCGGCATCGTCCTGTCGGGACACACCGACGTCGTTCCGGTCGACGGCCAGCCGTGGGACACGAATCCCTTCGAGGCGACACGCGTCGGCGAGCGGATCTACGGCCGCGGCGTCGTCGACATGAAGAGCTTCTCCGCGACCGCGCTCGCGCTCGTGCCCGAGCTCGCGCGTCGGTGCCTCCGGCGACCGGTCCACCTCGCGCTCTCGTACGACGAGGAGGTCGGCTGCGTCGGCGTGCGCCGCCTCATCGCCGACCTCGGCCGTCGGCGTGTGCAGCCGCTCGGCTGCATCGTCGGCGAGCCGACCGGGATGGAGCTCGTGGTCGCCCACAAGGGAAAGAAGAGCTGGCGCTGCCGCGTGCGCGGCGTCGAGGCGCACTCGTCGCTCACGCCGCACGGCGTCAACGCGGTGCAGATCGCGTGCGAGATCGTCACCTACTTGACGGGCATGGCGCGCGCCTTCCGCGACAACGGCCCGTTCGATCCGGCGTACGACGTTCCGTACACGACCGTCCACACCGGCTTGATCCGCGGCGGCACCGCGCTCAACATCGTGCCGCGCGAGTGCACGTTCGAGTTCGAGATCCGGCACTTGCCGTTCGACGACCCGGACGAGCTCTTCGCCGAGGTGCAGGCGTACGCGCAGCGCTTCGTGCCGGCGATGCGGAGCGTGGCCGCCGACGCCGGCATCGAGTTCACCGAGCTGTCCGCGATGCCCGGTTTCGACACGCGCGGCGACGATGCGATCGCGCAGTGGGGCCGGGCGTGCAGCGGTGCGGCGCGCCAGGGCAAGGTGTCTTTCGGCACCGAGGCTTCGCGTTTCCACGAAGCCGGAGTTCCCGCCGTCATCTGCGGCCCGGGCTACATCGCGCAGGCGCACCAGCCGAACGAGTGGGTGAGCGTCGACCAGCTCGCGCGCTGCGAGACGTTCCTGCGGCGGCTCGCCGACCGCGTCTGCAGCGATTGAGGCGCGCGAAAGCAATGGACGCCGCACCCGGCTTCGGTGCGCACGAGGATCCGGCGCCGTCGATCGAGGTGCCCTTCCCCGACCTCGACCGCTGGTCCGCCGGCAACACGGGCATCCCCTTCACGTGGACGTTCGAGGCCGCGCGGCCGGGGCCGCACGTGCTCCTGCAGGCGCTCACGCACGGGAACGAGGTCTGCGGCGCGATTGCGCTCGACTGGCTCCTCGGCACGAAGATGCGGCCGCTGCGGGGCACGCTGTCGGTCTGCTTCGCGAACGTGACCGCGTACCGCACCTTCGACCCGGCCGACCCGTACGCATCGCGCTGCGTCGACGAGGACTTCAACCGGCTGTGGGACGCGGAGGTGCTCGACGGCCCGCGCACGAGCGCGGACCTCGCGCGCGCCCGCGAGCTGCGGCCGCTCTACGATCGCGTCGACTCGCTGCTCGACCTCCACTCGATGACCGACCCGTGCGCACCGCTCGCGATGGCCGGTCGGCAGCGCAAGGGCGTCGATCTCGCGCAGGCGCTCGGCATGCCCGAGCACATCGTCGTCGACGGCGGCCACGCTGCGGGCCGGCGCCTGCGCGACTACGCGTTCTTCGACGATCCCGTCGATCCGCGCAGCGCGCTCCTGCTCGAATGCGGGCAGCACTGGGAGAGCGCGGCACCCGACGTCGCGCGGCAGGCCGTGCTGCTCTTCCTCCGGCACTTCGGCATGGCCGACCCGGCGTTCCTCGAGCGGCACGTCGAGCCGCTGCCGCGGCCGCCCCAGAAGGTGATCGAGGTCACCGACGTCGTGACGATCGCGAGCGACGAGTTCGCCTTCGCGCTGCCGGTGCACGGGCTCGCCGTGATGCCCGCCGCGGGAACGATGCTCG
>DASQBO010000292.1:0-6957 GCA_035635175.1 Casimicrobiaceae bacterium
CTCGAGATAGCGCAGCGCCCGCAGCACGACGTTCAGCTCCTTCACGACGTGAGCCGGCAGCCGGATCGTCCGCGACTGGCTCATGATCGCGCGCTCGACCGCCTGCCGGATCCACCACGTCGCGTAGGTCGTGAAGCGGAAGCCGCGCTCGGCGTCGAATTTCTCGAGCGCGTGGATGAGCCCCAGATTGCCTTCCTCGATCAGGTCGGGCAGCGCGAGCCCGCGGTTCGTGTAGTGCTTCGCGATGCTGACGACGAGACGCAGGTTGCGCTCGATCAGCTTCTGCCGCGCCGCGAAGTCGCCCTTCGCCATCGCGCGCGCGAGCGCAAGCTCCTCCTCGGCGCTGAGCAGCGTGTGCTGGCCGATCTCGTTGAAGTAGATCTGCGCGATGTCGTTGACGAAGTCCGACGAGAGCCCGGGCTCCGGCTCGGCCAGCGGAAGCTCCTGCGTCCAGCGATCGGGCTCAGGCGACGGCGTCGCCGGCGAGGAATCGTCCGGGTCGGCCTCGGCCGGCGGCTCGACCCGCTCGAGTCCCGGCAGCTCGGGATCGGTGTCGCCGCGAGCGCGCCGCGTCATTCGGCCCCCACGCTTGCGGCTGTCGCCGCTGCGTGGCAATTCGCGCGGCCTCGGAACGCGCGACTCACATCGGAGGCCGATCGGAGTCGGCCGCCGCGCGCGCTCGCCGACGCGCCCTTCGGGCCTTGGCTTCGCCCGGCTCGCGCGGGCGATCGGGGCCGCCCTGCCGGGCTCATGTCATGCCGGCGGCAGGAACTTGAGAGGATCGACGGGGGTGCCGTGCCGGCGGATCTCGAAGTGCAGCATGACCTGGTCGGCGTCGGTGTTGCCCATCTCCGCGATCGGCTGGCCCTTCGCGACCTGCTGGCCCTCCTTCACGAGGATTTCGCGGTTGTGCGCGTACGCGGACAGCCACGTCGCGCTGTGCTTCACGATGACGAGCTTGCCGTACCCGCGAATCCCGGTGCCCGCGTAGACCACCTTGCCGCCGGCGCTCGCGACGACGGGCTGGCCAGCGCGGCCCGCGATGTCGATGCCCCTGAGATTCGGATTCTCGGAGCTGCCGGTGACGAGCTTGCCCGTCGCGGGCCACATCCACGCGATCTTTTCGTCGTCGTCGGTCGCAGCGGGCGCGGCGGGCGCCGGCACGGCCGGCCTCGGCTCCGCTTTCGGCGGGGCGGGCTCGACGCGCGCGACGACGGGCGGCGGCTCCGGCGCGGGCGGCGGCGCGGCGGCGGCGTTCTTCTGGATCTCGCGCAGCGCCTGCTCGGAATACGGCTCCTTCAAGGCCTTCGGCTGCGTCTTGTAGTTCTCGCTGTTGCGCGCGCCCGGCACGACGAGCGGCGTCGCGGGCGGCGACGGCGGCGGCCGCATGTCGCCGGTGACGACGGGCGGAGCGCCGCGCAGCGGCATCGTCGTCACGCCCCCGGCAGCCGGCGCGGCCTCACCCGGTGCGGAGAGCCGCAGCGTCTGCCCTTCGCGGATCAGGTTGATGTTCTCGATGCCGTTCCACGCGGCGAGCTCGCGGTAGTCGAGACCGTTGTCGAGTGCGATCTTGTAGAGCGTGTCGCCGCGCTTCACCGTGTAGGTCTGCGGCCGCGGTGCCTCGATCTCCGGCGCGGGGGCAGGCGCGGCTGCGGGCGCCGCCACCTGCGGCGGTGCCGGCGGGCGCGTCGCGCGCTCCTCGACCGGGGCTCTCGTGCGCGACGCGCAACCCGCGACCACGATCGCGAGCACGATGACGGCGAGACGTGCGGCTCGTTCTGCGATGGTCGGTTCGGCGGAGGCGGTGCGCGACATCGAGCGGGGCGCCTCGCGAGATTCACGCGAGGCCGGGCAGCAACGGAACGAATCTTACCGCATCGAACGTCCGCTCACGGAGCCCCCCCGGCGCCGCTTCGATCACCGTGAGCATCTGTACGCGCTCGCCGGCGGCGTCGTCCTGCGCGAGCGGAAGCACCATGCGGCCGCCGGGGTTGAGGTGCACGAGAAGCGGCGCGGGTACGTGCGTCGCGCCCGCGGTCACGACGATCGCGTCCACGGCAAGCCGCTCGCCGAGGTCCGCCGCGCCGTCGCCGTGCATGAGGCGCACGTTCCTGACCTTGAGCGCCTGCAGGTTCCGCCGCGCCTTCGCGACCAGCGCGGCGATCCGCTCGACCGTGTACACCTCCTCCGCGACCTGCGCGAGCACGGCCGTCTGGTAGCCGCAGCCCGTCCCCACCTCGAGCACGCGCCCGAGCGCGCCGCCGTTCCGCGCGAGCTCGGTCATCCGTGCCACGACCCACGGCTGCGAGATCGTCTGGCCGTCGCCGATCGGCAGCGGGGTGTCTTCGTACGCCCGGCTCGCGAGCGCCTCGTCGACGAAGATGTGGCGCGGTACCGCGCTCATCGCCGCGAGCACCACCTCGTCGCGGACGCCCTGCTCGCGCAGTCGCTCGATCATCCGCGCGCGCGTCCGCGTCGACGTCATCCCGATGCCGGCCAGCTTCTCCCCCTGCGTCGCCACGGCGTCCTCCCCGAACGCTTCAGTGCTGGAACCACGCCGCGACCGGCGGCATCTCGTCGCGGTTGGTGAGATCGATCTGCAGCGGCGTGATCGACACGAAGCGCTGCTCGACGGCCTGGAAGTCGGTGCCCTCGCCGGCGTCGGCGGCCGCGCCTGCCGCGCCGACCCAGTAGACGGTCTCGCCGCGCGGGCTGCGGGTCTTGATCACGTTTTCCGCCTTGTGCCGCCGTCCTAGACGCGTGATCTTGTAGCCGGCGAGCTCGCGACGCGGCACGTCGGGCACGTTGACGTTGAGCAGCCACCCGCCCAGCGGGCGCCGCCGGTGCCGCTGGAGCAGGTCGAGCGCGACGGCGGCGGCGGTGTCGAAGTGCGCGGCGGCCTTCGAAGCGAGCGAGATCGCGATGGACGGAATGCCGAGCAGGTAGCCCTCGGTGGCCGCGGCGACGGTCCCCGAGTAGATCGTGTCGTCGCCCATGTTGGGTCCGAGGTTGATCCCGGAGATCACCATGTCGGGCAGCGCGTCGAGCAGCCCCGTCACGGCGAGGTGGACGCAGTCGGTCGGCGTCCCGTTGACGAAACGAAAGCCGTTCGGGGCGGTGCGCACGGTGAGCGGCCGGTCGAGCGTCAGCGAGTTCGACGCGCCGCTCCTGTCGCGCTCGGGCGCGACGACGGTGATCTCCGCGTGCGGCGCGAGGGCCGCCGCGAGGTGCTCGATGCCCGGCGCGAAGTAGCCGTCGTCGTTGGAGAGAAGGATCCGCATCGGATGGCGTCGATTATAGCCGGCGCGGACTTCGGGGGCTTTCCCATTTTCCCGAACGGGGCACGACACGCGTCCGTCGTCTACTGCTTCGGAACGCGTGCGACGCGCAGCGCCTTGATCGATTAGCCAGCGGTCGCGCCCGCGTTCGAACGGCCGCGGCGCGCGCCGATGGTAAACGCCTCCGCAATCGACTATCCTCGAGCGCGACGGCGCATGCCGAGCCGTCGCGTTGCCCGATCGACCCTCCGCGATGTCGAAACCCGTCTCAGACGATCTCGCCGAGCACCGCCGCGCGGCCGCGCAGACGCCGCTCGCGCAATTCTTCGCGCGCGACCCCGAACGCTTCGAGCGCCTCTCGTTCGGATGGGACGACTGGCTCGTCGACCTGTCGAAGGAGCGCCTCGCGCGCGACACCTTGCCGCTCTTGCTCGCCCACGCGCGTGCGGCGGGCCTTCCCGGCTGGATCGCCGCGCTGTTCGCGGGCGAGAAGGTCAACCAGTCCGAGGGCCGTCCCGCGCTGCACATGGCGCTCCGGCAGCAGGACGACGCGCCGCTCGAGGTCGACGGCCACGACATCGTGCCCGACATCCGCGCGACGCAGGCGCGGATGAAGGTGCTCGCGGCGCAGGTCCGCGGCGGCCTGCGCGTCGGCGCCGCGGGGCGCCCGATCCGCGCCGTCGTCAACCTCGGCATCGGCGGCTCCGACCTCGGACCGCTCCTCGTTTGCTCGGCGCTCGCCGGCCCCGCCCGCGCGCGTGCCGGCACCGGACCGCAGTCCGAGGGCGTCGACGTCGCATTCGTCTCGAACGTCGATCCCGAGCACCTGACGCGCGCGCTCGCCCCGCTCGATCCGGCGACCACGCTCTTCGTCGTCACTTCGAAGACGTTCACGACGCAGGAGACGCTCGCCAACGCGGCGGCCGCGAAGGCGTGGCTCGCCGCAGCGCTCGGGCGCGGCGTCGACTTGGCCGCGCATTTCATCGGCGTGACCGGCAACGCGCCGGCCGCGGTCGAGTTCGGCATCGCGCGCGCCGACGTCCTCCCTCTGCCCGAGTGGGTCGGCGGCCGCTATTCGCTGTGGTCCGCGGCCGGCATCACCATCGCACTCAAGCTCGGCTGGGAGCGGTTCGCCGAGCTCCTCGCCGGTGCTGCCTCGGTCGACGCGCACTTCCGGACCGCGCCGCTCGAGGAAAACCTGCCCGTGGTGCTCGGCCTCGCCGGCTGGTGGAACGCGGCGCAGCTCGGCCATCCCGATCGCGTCGTCGTGCCCTACGCGCAGGCGCTCGCACGCCTGCCCGCGTACCTGCAGCAGCTCGTGCTCGAGAGCAACGGCAAGCGCGTCGCGCGCGACGGCGGCCCGCTCGCCGGCCCGAGCGCCGCGGCGCTGTGGGGCGACACGGGGACGAACGGCCAGCACGCGTTCTTCCAGTGGCTGCACCAGGGCACGCGCGAAGCGCCCGTCGAGTTCATCGTGCCCGTGCGCGCCGCGCATCCGCTCGCGGACCAGCAGACGCTGCTCGTCGCCAACGCGCTCGCCCAGGCGCAGGCGCTGCTCGCGGGACGCGGGGAAGACGAGCTCCGCGCCGAGCTCCTCGCGCGGGGACTCGCCGGCGCGGCGCTCGACGCTGCCGTCGCCGCCCGCGTGTGCCCCGGCAACCGCGCGTCGACGACGATCCTCATGCCCGAGCTCGACGCGTACCGGCTCGGACAGCTGCTCGCGCTCTACGAGCACCGCACCTTCGTCGAGGCGGTGCTCGCCGGCATCAACCCCTTCGACCAGTTCGGCGTCGAGCTCGGCAAGACGCTGACGCCGCCGATCGTGGCGGCGCTCGCGACCGGCGCACCGCTGCCGGAGACGACCGACGCGTCGACGCGCGGGCTCGTCGCCCACGCACGCGCGCTGGCGGCGCGATCGCGCAGCTAGGGCCTTTCTATAGCGTTCTCAAAATGCCGGCGAGCGCCCGAGGGCCTCAGTTGCCAAATGAGGGCCCGCAGCGAGCCCCGAGATAGTACATAGACGTACAGCGAGGGGCGAGCGAGGAAACGAAAGCGCAAGCTTCAGTGAAGGCTAACGTGAGCGCAGCGAACGTTAAGCGCAGCGGCCGGAACTACAAAGCTATCGGGACGCGCAGCCCATTTTGAGCGCCTGCTCGAGGTCCTCGATCAGGTCGTCGACGTGCTCGACGCCGATCGACAGCCGCACGAGGTCGGGCGGGCAGGTCGTGCCCGGCCCCTCGACGCTCGCGCGGTGCTCGGCCAGGCTCTCCACCGAGCCGAGCGACGTCGCGCGCTTGAAGACCCTGAGCCTCGCCGCGAAGTCGATCGCCGCCTGCTCGCCGTCGCGCAGGCGCACCGACATCATCGCACCGAAGCGTCCCCCCATCTGCTTCGCGGCCACCGCGTGGTTGGGATGCGTCGGCAGCCCCGGATAAAGCACGTGCGAGAGCCGCGGATGCCGGGCGAGGCGCAACGCGATCGCGTGCGCGCTCGCGCAGGCGGCGGCCACGCGCAGGTGAAGTGTGCGCATGCCGCGAAGGAGGAGCGAAGCCTCGAACGGCCCGAGCACTGCGCCCCCGCCGCTCCTGAGATAGCGGATCCGCTGCCACAGCGCGTCGTCCCGCGCCGCCGCAAGAGCGCCCGCGACGACGTCCGAGTGGCCGTTCAGGTATTTCGTGGCCGAATGCATCACGAGCGCCGCGCCGAGCTCGAGCGGCCGCGTGAGCAGCGGCGTCGCCGCGGTGGAGTCGACGGCGACGACCGCGCCGGACGCACGCGCGATCTCGGCGGCGGCCGCGATGTCGGTGACGTCCCACGTCGGGTTGGCCGGCGTCTCGATCCAGATGAGGCGGGGCCGGCGCGCCCTCGCCTTCGCGGCGAGATCGTCGATCGACGCGTTCTCGTAGAACTCGACTGCGAGGCCCCACGGCGCCGCGAACTCGACGAGCCACTTGCGCACGCCCCAGTACATGTGGCGCGGCGCGAGCACGCCGTCGCCGGGCGCGAGCGCCTGGAACACCGTCGCGGAAGCCGCCTGGCCCGACGCGAACAGCATCGCCGCCGCCGCGCCCTCGAGCGCGGCGACGAGCGCCTCGGCGCGATCGTAGGTCGGGTTGTCGGGCCGGCTGTAGACGCGCCCGCCCGGGTACGCGCCGTCGGCGCCGCGCTCGTACGTCGTCGACACGTGGATCGGCGGCACGACGTCGCGATGCGGCTCGGCGACCCGGCCCATGCCCTGGGCCGCCAGCGTTTCGGGGTGCAACGGAGTCGCGGGAGTCATCGATCGCTCCGATCGTTCAGCGCGCGTCGCGGATCGCGCGCGCGAGCTCGTACACGGCGGCGGCGTACAGCCGGCTCCGGTTGTAGCGCGTCAGCACGTAGAAGTTCTGGCAGGCGATCCAGTAGCTCGCGTCCTCGGCGCCGTCCGCGTCCTGCTCCTCGAGCAGCAGGACGCCGACCGGGTCGGACCCGAGATCCCACGGCGCGGCCGCCGGCGCGACCCCGTCGGCGGACCAGGCGTCGAGCGCGCGCCGCTCGCTGATGCCGCCGTCGAGCCTGCGCCGCACCGCCGGCAGGCTGTCCTCGGCGATCGCGGCCGGAAGGAGCACCGGCTGCCCGCGCTGCCAGTCGTGCCGCGCGAGGAAGCTCGCGACGCTGCCCGCGACGTCCGCCGGGCTTC
>DASQBO010000293.1:0-3008 GCA_035635175.1 Casimicrobiaceae bacterium
ATGAACACGGCCGTCATCGGCACCGACGCGACCGGCTCGCCCTCGAGCGACCTGGCGAACGCGTCGAGCGGCAGCCGGTCGGCCGCGAAGCGCGCGCGCAGGATGTCGCGCCCCCGCTTCCACGTCGTGAGCAGCACCAGCACCGCGCCGCCGAAGGCGATCGGAAACCAGCCGCCGTCGGCGAACTTGATCGTGTTCGCAGCGAAGAACGTGCCGTCGATCAGCACGAACGCGGCGAACACCGGCAGGGCGGCGATCGCCGACCACTTCCAGTCGAGCCGCGCGACGAGGTACGCGAACAGCGCCGTGATGATCATCGTGCCCGAAACGGCGATCCCGTACGCGGCCGCGAGGTTCGACGACGTGCGGAAGGTCAGCACGAGCACGATCACGGCAGCCAGCAGCGCGTAGTTGATGCCGGGGAGGTAGATCTGTCCCATCTGGGCGCCCGACGTGTGGAGGATCGTCATCCGCGGCGCGTAGCCGAGCTGGATCGCCTGGCTCGTCATCGAGTAGACGCCGGTGATCACGGCCTGCGACGCAATGACGGTGGCGGCGGTCGCGAGCACGACGAGCGGGATCAGCGCCCAGCCCGGCGCGAGCAGGTAGAACGGGTTGCGCACGCTCGCGGGATCCGCGAGGAGCAGCGCGCCCTGCCCGAAGTAGTTGACGACGAGCGCCGGCAGCACGACGGCGAACCACGCGATCCGGATCGGGACGCGGCCGAAGTGCCCCATGTCCGCGTAGAGCGCCTCCGCGCCGGTCAGTGCGAGGAACACCGCGCCCAGCGCGAAGAAACCGAGCTTCGGGTGCCGCGCAAGGAAGTCGACGGCGTAGCCGGGCCACAGGGCGGACAGCACGGCCGGATTCCTCGCGATCTCGACGGCGCCGAAGACCGCGATCGTCGCGAACCACACCATCATCACCGGCCCGAACATCGCGCCCACGCGCGCGGTGCCACGCTTCTGCACGAGAAAGAGCGCGAGGAGGATCACGACGGTCAACGGGACGACGAAGGGCCTGAATGCGGAGGTCGCGACGTCCAGCCCCTCGATCGCCGAGAGCACCGAGATCGCCGGCGTGATCGCGCCGTCGCCGTAGAAGAGCGCGGCACCCACAAGGCCGAGCATGATCACGACACGGCGCCGCCGTGGCCCGAGCCCCTCCTGCGACAGCACGCGCGCCATGAGCGCCATGATGCCGCCCTCGCCGTTGTTGTCGGCACGCAGGACGACGGCGACGTACTTGACCGAGACCACCACGATCAGCGCCCACACCACGAGCGACAGGATGCCCAGCACGTTCGCGGGCTCGATGGGCACCGGGTGGTGCTCGCTGCCGAACACCTCCTTGATCGCATAGAGCGGGCTCGTGCCGATGTCGCCGTAGACGACGCCGAGCGCCGCGAAGGCGAGCGCTCCGGGACCGCTCTTGCGTTCCGTCGTCATCGTGTTCGCTAGCGAGCGAGCCATCCGCCGTCGACCGCGATCACCGTGCCGTGCACGTAGTCGGCGGCGGACGAGCAGAGGAAGACGACCGCGCCGGCGAGGTCCTCGGGCTGTCCCCAGCGCCCCGCCGGGATGCGGCCGAGGATCTCGGCGCTGCGGGCCGCGTCAGCGCGCAGCGGCGCCGTGTTCGCGGTCGCCATGTATCCGGGCGCGATCGCGTTGACGTTGATGCCCTTCGGCGCCCACTCGTTCGCGAGGAGCCGCGTGAGCCCGAGCACGCCGCTCTTCGACGCCGTGTACGACGGCACGCGGATGCCGCCCTGGAACGACAGCATCGACGCGACGTTCACGATCTTGCCGCCTCCGCCCTGCGCCATGAACCGCCGCGCGGCCGCCTGGGCGAGGAAGAACACGCTCTTCAGGTTGACGTCGATCACGGCGTCCCAGTCGGCCTCGGTGAAGTCGATCGAGTCGGCGCGACGGATGATTCCGGCGTTGTTGACCAGGATGTCGAGACGGCCGAGAGCCTTCGCGGCCTCCTCGACGGCAAGCTGCGCCGCGGCCGTCCCGCGCAGGTCCTGCGGAATCGCCGCGAACCGCCGCCCCGCCGCTTCGACGCGGGCGCGCGTTTCGCCGATCGCGACGATGTCGACGCCGGCGACGTCCGCGCCCGCCTCGGCGAGCGCGACGGCTATGCCCTGACCGAGGCCCTGCGCCGCGCCCGTCACGAGCGCGCAACGGCCGTCCAGGCGGAAGCTCGCGCTCATCGTCAGCGCCTCCTCGGGAGGCCGCGCACGGCACGGGCGATGGGGCGGCTCATCGGAGCGCCGCCGTCGCGACCGGGTCCATGTCGTCGAACACCTGATTCTCGCCGACCATGCCCCAGATGAACGTGTAGGCCTGGGTGCCGACGCCCGAGTGGATGGACCAGCTCGGGCTGATCACCGCCTGCTCGTTGCGGACGACGATGTGCCGCGTCTCGTCGGGCCGGCCGCAGAGATGGAACACCGCGGCATCGGGCGGCAGCCCGAAGTAGAAGTAGACCTCCATGCGCCGCTCGTGCGTGTGCGTCGGGAACGTGTTCCACACGCTGCCGGGCTCGAGCACCGTCATCCCCATCGTCAGCTGGCAGGTCTCGACGACGCCGGGCACGAGGAGCTTGTAGATCGTCCGCCGGTTCGCGGTCGCGGCGTCGCCGAGCGTCGTCGGCGACGCCTCGGCCTGCGTCACCTTGCGCGTCGGGCACGCGCGATGCGCCGGCGCGCTGTTGAGGTAGAACTTGGCGGGTGTGTTCGCGTCGGCGCTCCCGAAGCGGACGTCGCGCGCGCCCATTCCGACGTAGAGCGCTTCGCGAGCGTCGAGCGCGTAGGTCTCGCCGTCGACGACGACCGACCCCGGTCCGCCCACGTTGATCGCGCCGAGCTCGCGCCGCTCGAGGAAGGCGCCGACCGCGAACTGCCGCGCGAGGTCGTACGTGAAGCCGACCTCCTCGCGCACCGGCATCGCGCCGCCGACGATGATCCGGTCGATCTGGCTGTAGGTGAGCGCGAGCTGGCCCGG
>DASQBO010000294.1:0-4329 GCA_035635175.1 Casimicrobiaceae bacterium
CCCGACCAGGGTCGCCCGCCGCAGCGGCGTCCGGTGATCGTCGTCGGCGCGGGCCCGGTCGGGCTCGCGGCGGCGATCGACCTCGCGCTCCACGACGTCCCCGTCGTCGTGCTCGACGACGACAACACGGTGAGCGTCGGCTCGCGCGCGATCTGCTACGCGAAGCGCGCGCTCGAGATCCTCGACCGGCTGGGCTGCGGCGAGCGCATCGTGCAGAAAGGCGTCGAGTGGAAGGTCGGCCGGACGTTCTTCCGCGACGAGCTCGTCTACGCGTTCGACCTCCTGCCCGAGAGCGGCCACCGCCGGCCCGCGTTCGTGAACCTCCAGCAGTACCATCTGGAGCAAATCCTCGTCGAGCGGCTGGTCGAGCTGCCCGCAGGCGAGATCCGCTGGCAGAGCAAGGTCGTCGGGGTGACGCCGCGCGGGGAGGACGTGCTGGTGCGGGTCGAAACACCCGACGGCGAATACGCGCTTGCTTGCGAATGGCTCATCGTCTGCGACGGCTCGCGGAGTCCGGTGCGCGCGATGCTCGGCCTGGAAGCGGAGGGGCAGGTGTTCCGCGACCGCTTTCTCATCGTCGACGTCCACATGAAGTCCGAATTTCCGGCCGAGCGGTGGTTCTGGTTCGACCCGCCGTTCCACCCGGGCCAGTCGGCGCTCCTGCATCGGCAGGCGGACGACGTCTGGCGCATCGATTTTCAGCTGGGATGGGATGCGGACCCCGAGGCCGAACGCAAGCCGGAGCGGATCCTGCCCCGGCTTCGCGCGATGCTCGGCGAGAAGGCCGAGTTCGACATCGAGTGGGCGAGCGTTTACACGTTCCAGTGCCGGCGGATGCAGCGTTTCCGCCACGGCCGCGTGGTCTTCGCCGGCGACGCCGCGCACGTTGTGTCGCCGTTCGGCGCGCGCGGCGCGAACAGCGGCTTCCAGGACGCCGACAACCTCGTCTGGAAGCTTCGCCTCGTCATGGACGGCCGCGCGCCGGAACGGCTGCTCGACAGCTACGACGATGAGCGCACGGCGGCGGCCGACGAGAACATCCTGCATTCGACGCGAGCGACCGATTTCATCACCCCGAAGAGTCCCGTGTCGCGCACGTTCCGCAACGCGGTGCTCGCGCTCGCGAAGCGGCATCCTTTCGCGCGGAAGCTCGTGAACAGCGGGCGGCTGTCGCTGCCGCACGTCTATCAAGATTCCGGGCTGAACACGCCGGACCGTCCGGGCGAGACGTTCGCGGGCACGATGGTCCCGGGCGCGCCGGCGGCCGACGCCCCGGTCGCCGGGGCCGGCTCGCCGTGGCTCCTCGACTATCTCTGCAACGGGTTCACGCTCGTAACCTTCGGCGACGCAGTGCCCACCGAGGTGGCGCGCGCGCTCGCGCGCGAGCCCATCCCGTGCCGCGTCGTGCAGATCGGCGGCCGCCTCGTCGACGGGCGGATCGCGGTGCGCGACAAGGGCGGCCTCCTCGGCGACCGCTACGACGGCCGGCCGGGGACGTGCTACCTTCTGCGGCCCGACCAGCACGTCTGCGCGCGCTGGCGGAGTTTCGACGCCGATCTGGTCCGCGCCGCGATCCGGCGCGCGACGTGCAACGACGGGAACGCCCGATGACGACGCTGATCACCGACCCCCATCTGCCCGCGCCCGACGACTTCTATGAGGACCTGATCGCGCTGCACCGCGACCTTTCTGAACCGGAGAGCGCGCTCGTCAACGCGAAGCTCATCCTGCTGCTCGCGAACCACATCGGCGACCCGGAGGTCCTCGCGGCGGCGATGGCCGCGGCGCGCGAGGACGTGGTTCCATCGGGAGGCGTCCAGTGAAGCACTACATCCGGTTTCCGCGCGCCGAAGGCACGCACAGCCGCCAGGCGCACGCCGACCTGCCGCAGGGCACCTACGAGCGCGAGATGGGCAAGGAGGGCTTCTTCGGGCCTGCGGTGCACTTTCACCATCGGCATCCGCCGACCGGGTGGACGCGCTTCGCGGGCGCGCTCAACCCCCACGCGTACGACCTCAACAAGCTGCCCGCGGCCGGCGCCTCGCCCTGGGAGGCAACGCCGGTGATGGGCAACGGGGACGTGAAGCTGCGCCTGTGGAAGACCGCGACGCCGATGGACCATCTCGTGCGCAACCAGGACGGCGACGAGCTGCTGTTCGTGCACGAGGGCGCGGGCGAGCTCTACTGCGACTGGGGCCGCCTCGACTATCGCGACGGCGACTACATCGTGATCCCGCGGGGCGGCATGTGGCGCCTCGCGCCGTCGGCGTCGACGACGCTGCTTCTAATCGAGTGCACCGAGGGGACTTTCTCGCTGCCGGAGAAGGGACTCGTCGGTCCGCACGCGATCTTCGACCCGGCAGTGCTCGACGTGCCGGCGATGGACGAGGCGTTCCGCGCGCAGCAGACCGAGGAGCCGTGGAAGGTCGTCGTGAAGCGCGCCGGCGCGCTGTCGACGATCGAGTACCCGTTCAACCCGCTCGACGCGGTGGGCTGGCACGGCGACCTCTGCGTCGTGCGGCTCAACGTCCGCGACATCCGGCCGCTGATGAGCCACCGCTACCACCTGCCGCCGTCCGCGCACACGACGTTCGTCGGCCGCAACTTCGTCGTCTGCACGTTCGTACCGCGGCCGATCGAGTCCGATCCCGGGGCGCTCAAGGTGCCCTTCTATCACAACAACGACGACTACGACGAAGTGATCTTCTACCACCGCGGCGACTTCTTCAGCCGCGACAACATCAAGCCCGGGATGGTCACGTTCCACCCGTGCGGATTCACGCACGGCCCGCACCCGAAGGCGTTCGCCGCGGGCGCCGCGCACGCGCGCAAGGAGACCGACGAGTACGCGGTGATGATCGACACGCGGTTCCCGCTGACCGTCGCGCCGTTGCCGGACGGCGTCGAGAATCGGGCGTACGTCGATTCCTGGCGTACCCGCCAAGGTTAGAGGCCGAGGTGCCGCGGAGCCCCGGAGGGGAGGGAAGCGTGTCCTACGAAGACCTGATCGCGCGCGCGACCGAGGTCGCCGTCCTGTACCGCTCGTCCGAGCATTGCGACGCCGGACTCGTCGGCGCGGCCGTGCTGGCGGCGTCGGGGGCGATCTACACGGGATGCTCGGTCGACCTGCGCTGCGGGATCGGATTCTGCGCCGAGCACTCGGCCGTCGCCGAGATGCTCAAGCATCACGAGGCGCGGGTGCGCGCGGTCGTCGCGATCAACGACGACGGGAACGTGCTGCCGCCGTGCGGGCGCTGTCGCGAGCTTCTCTACCAGATCGACCCGGAAAACCTCGACACGGACGTCGTGATCGGTCGCGACGACGTCATGAAGCTGCGCGACCTGCTGCCGCACCCGTGGCAGCCGCGCCACTGGCCGGGGTAGGGGTCGCCTCGACGCCGCCGAGGGGCATCGTCAGCACGACCTCGGCCGTCTCCTCGCTGGCGGAAAGTTCGGCGTTCGCCTCCACGCCGTAGAGCGCTGCCAGCCGATCGCGCACCGCGACGAGCTCCTCGCTGTCGCGCAGGCGAGCGATGCCGGCGCCGGCGATCGAAATTCGCATTCGCGCACCACCGGCCGTCGCGCGAAGCCGGAGCGAGCGGCCGCCGTGCGCGGTCGCGCGGTCGACGAGCGGCAGCAGCATCATCGCGGGCATCCGCGCCTGTGCCAGCGCGTCGGGCAGCTCGAAGTCGACCGTAATCGGCTCGCCGAGCCGCAAACCCGCGATCCCAAGCCACGCGCGGACGAGCTCGACCTCCCGGCCGACAGTCGACGTCGTGTCGCGCATCGTCGGCATCGCGGCCCGCAGGTAGGCGATCAGCTCGTCCAGCATCCGCGCGCCCAGCACGGCGTTCGCGCGATACAGGTCGCGCACCTGCGCGAGCGTGTTGAACAGGAAGCGCGGCTCGACGCGCGCCTGCATCGCCTGCAGGCGCGATTCGAGCGCGCGCCTGGCCGCGTGGGATCGTTCGAGCTCGGCCGCGTGCATCCGGTCGCGGGCCGCCCGCGCGCGGCGCCGGTCCGTATAGACGAAGACGGCGGCGCCGGAGAGGATCACCCAATCGCAGAAAGTGTACACGGTGCTGTTGACGAAACTCGCCAGCGTCGGCCCGTTCTCGACGATCGACAGCGCGACGATCGAGCCGACCGGTGCCGACACCGTCGCACTTGCGACGACCGCCACCGCATACGCCGTCCGCCGCGACGACCGTGCGCCGGCGACGCGGTCGGCGACGACGACCGCGAGGAGCAACACAAACGCGCCAAGCTGATCGGCGATGAACGTCGCGGCCAGCGCCGCGATGAGCGAGGGGCGCTGCAGCATTCCAT
>DASQBO010000295.1:0-6817 GCA_035635175.1 Casimicrobiaceae bacterium
GCCCACCAGTGCAGGAACTCGGGCTGCCAGTGCTCGAGCGCGCGCTGCAGCGTCTTGTTGCTCGCGAGCTCCACGTTGTTCGGGATCTTTTCGCTGTAGTCGATGCTCATCGCGTGCTCCGGTTGGTTGTCGTCCCCGCGCAGGCGGGGACCCAGCGACTCTGGGGGGAACGACGCTGGGTTCCCGCGTTCGCGGGAACGACGTTCAAACGCGTTCCCAATTGAATTTCGCCTTGTTTCCCGTTCCGAAGACCTTGAGCGCACCGCCTTCGCCGACGGCGTTGGGACGGATGAAGATCCAGTTCTGCCAGGCGGAAAGGCGCCCGAAGACGCGCGTCTCCATCGTCTCGGTGATGCCGAAGCGCAAGTTCGCCTCCATCCCCGTGAGCGCATCCGGCGACAGGCTCGCCCGCTCCTCGAGCGCGATGCGGATCTCGTCGGCCCAGTCGAGGTCGTCCGGCGCGGCCGTGACAAGGCCGAGGCCGAGCGCCGCGTCGGCATCGAGCGGGCGCCCCGCCGAGGCTTCCACCGCGGCGATCGGCGCCTCCTCGCCGTAGAACCGGGACGCGATGCGCGCGTGCCCGTTGACCATCGGATACGCGCCGAAATTCAGCGAGGAAAGCGCGACCTTCGGCGCGCCCGCCGCGTCGTCCGGCAGCGCGAGCATGTAGCTCCGGTCGGCCGCGAGCGCGAGCTCGAAGAGCGTCCCGGCGAAGCACGAGCCCGTCTCGATCAGCGCGTAGAGCGTGCGCGACGTGACGTCGAGCCGCGCGAGCGTCCGGCGCAGCATCCCGATCGTCTCGCGGACGAACCAGTCCGCCTTGTGCGCGGCGAGCGCGGCGTCCGCCGCCAGCACGTGCGCGGCGTCGCCCGATGTCTTCAGCACCCAGGTCCCGAGCTCGGGCTCGTTGGTGCGCAAAAGCAGGATCGCGTCGTCGAGCTCCCGCGCCATCGCGAGCGGCCACCACGCGGCGCCCTGCGCGTGGATCGCTGCAACGTCGGCCGCCGGCGCCGATTTCGGCGCGGACACCGTGATCGTGGCCGTCCGCGCCCGGCGGTCGAGGCGGACGTCGACGTGCGCGTAATGGATGCCCGCGTCGTCGATCGTCCGCGCGAGTGGCGGCAGCGCGACGCCCTTCGCGCCCTGCGGGCGGTCGCTCTGCGCGGCGAGCGTCAGCGCGCGCTCCCGGACCTTCGCCGCGAACTGCTGCGGCTTGGCGAAGTCGTCGACGAGGCGCCACTCCTTCGCGCGCTGGGCGCGCACGCCCTCGACGAGCGTGCAGAAGAGGTCGGCGTGATCGCGCCGCACGCGACGCTTGTCGGTGACGCGCGTGAGCCCGCCGGTGCCCGGCAGCACGCCGAGCAGCGGCACCTCGGGCAGGCTGACCGCGGACGAGCGGTCGTCGATCAGCAGGATCTCGTCGCAGGCGAGCGCCAGCTCGTAGCCCCCGCCGGCGGTCGTTCCGTTGCAGGCGGCGACGAACTTGAGCCCGGAGTGGCGGCTCGAATCCTCGATGCCGTTGCGCGTCTCGTTCGTGAACTTGCAGAAGTTGACCTTCCACGCGTGCGAGCTCAGGCCCAGCATGAAGATGTTGGCGCCCGAGCAGAAGATCCGCTCGCGGCTCGACGTCACGACCACGCTCCGCACTTCGGGATGCTCGAAGCGGATCCGCTGCAGCGCGTCGGCGAGCTCGATGTCGACGCCCAGGTCGTACGAATTGAGCTTGAGCTTGTAGCCGGGCCGTATGCCGCGGTCCTCGTCGATGCCGAGCGCGAGCGTGGCGACCGGCCCGTCGACCGAGAGCTTCCAGTGCGCGTAGCGGTCCGGATGCGTGTCGTAGGTGACGTAGCGGTTCTCCAGGGCGACGGGGAGAACGGCAGCGGCTTCGGCCATGGATGCCTCCGTGGAATGCAGTGCGTCAGGACGCGACGGCTTCGCGCAGCTTGCGCAGGCTCTGCGCGGGCGTCTCGCCGGTCGTGTCGATCGTGAGATCCGCCTTGCGGTACAGCGGGATGCGCGCCTCGAGGATGCGCGTCAGGTCTTCCATCGCTTCGGCGTTGCCCTGCATCGGCCGGAAGTCGCCCTGCGCGACGACGCGCGCCATGTGCTCGTCGGGCGAGGCCTTCACCCAGACGGTGAGGCAGTTGAGCAGCAGCAGGTTGTAGGTTTCGGGCTCGGAGACGATGCCGCCGCCGACCGTCACGACCATCTCGGCATTCGCTTCGATGATCCGCTCGAGGCACCGGCGCTCGATCCGGCGGTAGCCGGCCTGTCCGTACAGCAGGAACACTTCCGACAGGCCGATGCCCGCCTCGCGCTCGATCTCGCGGTCGAGCTCGACGAACGCGCAGCGCCGATCCTTCGCGAGGGCCGCCCCGAGCGTCGTCTTGCCGGCGCCGCGGAGGCCGACGAGCGCGATGCGCTTCTTGCGCGCCACCTCCTCGTGGCCGAAGTCGCGCATCAGGCGGAACACGACGTCCTCGAGCCGATGCCCGGGCAGGCGCTCGAGGAAGCGGCGGATCAGCCGCTGCTCGACCGAGCTCTCGTGCGGATCGAGGAGCTCGGTCACCGGGACGCCGAGCGCGCGCGCTACGCTTCGGAGCAGCAGCACCGACGCGTTGCCCTCGCCCGCTTCGAGCTGGGCGAGGTAGCGCTCCGACACGTTGGCGTTCTGCGACAGGACCTTGCGGGCCATGCCGCGGCGCTCGCGCGCCTCCCGGACGTGCCGCCCCATCGCCACCAGGAATTCGGCGTCGTCGGCGTGCGCGGCGGTGTCCTCGGCGGCCGAGGCGACGCGTGGTTCGGAAGCGGGCATGGCTCTTGGGAGGCGGGGAGGGACGTATGGCAATATAATGCATGTCAAGCGGATGCGTCAAGAACTTTACGTCCGGTCATCGCCGCCGACCGGTGGGAGATTCGGCCCTGGGCGACTCGGCGGCGGGCGGCAGGCCGAGGCATGCATCGCAAGTGGGGATATATGGTGTATTGTGCTTGACCACGCGATAGACATGATCTAAAGTGCATCGACTTAGGAGGGGGCCCGGGTGTCGCAGGACGAATTCGCGCAACTGATGGCGTCGATTACCGCGCGTATCGCGGGACGGCCGCTCGACGCAAAGCTCGAGGCCGACCTCAATCGCACGCTGCCCGCCGACGGCGCGGTGGTGCGCTCGGTCGTCGACGCTTGCCGCGACGCCATCGCCGCGGGATGGATGTGCAGCCGCGAGCACGGCGGGATCAGGTACGGCCGCGTCGTGAAGCCGGGACCCGCGACCGACGGCTATTCGGTCGACGTCGTCGAGATGGACGACGTCGCGGGCGGTCACCACCGGCATCCGAACGGCGAGATCGACCTGATCATGCCGATCGACGCCACCGCGGCCTTCGACGGGCGCGGCGCGGGTTGGCTAGTATACGAACCGGGCACCGCGCACGTGCCGACGGTCACGGGCGGCAAGGCGTGGGTGCTCTACTTGCTGCCGCAGGGCGCAATCGAGTTCACGAAAACGTAGGGCCCCGGCGCGCGGGGCTCGCGCCCCTCGGGCTCGGAGCGGGAGGAGCGCAATGCCGTCGTTGAGCACAGCCGACCACAGCGTGAGCCCGCCGCTGGTCGAGATCCCGCGCGACTACAACGCCGCGCACGACCTGATCGAACGCAATCTCGCCGCCGGCCGCGCGCGCAAGGTCGCGTACATCGACGACGCCGGCACCTACACGTACGGCGAGCTCGCGGAACGCGTGAACCGCTGCGCCAACGCGCTCGTGCATCTCGGCCTCGTGCCCGAGCAGCGCGTGCTGCTCTGCCTCCTCGACACGATCGACTTCCCGTCGGTGTTCCTGGGCGCGATCAAGGCGGGAATCGTCCCCGTCGCCGGCAACACGCTGCTCACGACGAAGGATTACGACTACATGCTGCGCGACAGCCGCGCGCGCGCCCTGGTCGTGTCGGCGCAGCTCCTGCCGACGCTCGCGCCGCTCCTCGGCAAGCTGCCGCACCTGCGCCACGTGATCGTGTCGGGCGCCGATGCCGGAGCGCATCACTCGCTCTCGAAGCTGATGGCGGCGGCCGGCACGTCGTTCGAGGCGGCCGACACCACGTGCGACGACGCGTGCTTCTGGCTCTATTCGTCGGGCTCGACGGGCGCGCCGAAGGGCACCGTGCACATCCAGTCGAGCATGATTCAGACGGCGGAGCTCTACGCGAAGCCGATCCTGGGAATCCGCGAGGACGACGTCGTGTTCTCCGCGGCCAAGCTGTTCTTCGCCTACGGCCTCGGCAACGGGCTCACGTTCCCGCTCTCCGTCGGCGCGACGACGGTGCTGATGGCCGAGCGCCCGACGCCGCAGGCGGTGTTCGCGCGGCTGCGCAAGCACCAGCCGACGATCTTCTACGGTGTTCCCACCTTGTTCGCGGCGCTGCTCGCGAGCCCCGATTTGCCGGCGCGCGGGGAGTTGAAGATGCGGCGCTGCACGTCGGCCGGCGAGGCGCTGCCGGCCGACATCGGCAAGCGCTGGACCGACCGGTTCGGCGTCGAGATCCTGGACGGGCTCGGGTCGACCGAGATGCTGCACATCTTCCTGTCGAATCGTCCGGGACGGGTGCGCTACGGAACGAGCGGCACGCCGGTGCCCGGATACGAGCTGCGCATCCTGGGCGACGACGGCAAGGCGGCCCCGCCGGGCGAGGTCGGCGAATTGCAGATCAGCGGCCCGACGGCCGCGATGGGCTACTGGAACAACCGGGCCAAGAGCTGCGCCACGTTCCAGGGGGCCTGGACGCGCAGCGGCGACAAGTACTCGATCGACGCGGACGGCTGCTACGTCTACTCGGGACGCAGCGACGACATGCTCAAGGTCGGCGGCATCTACGTCTCGCCGATCGAGGTCGAATCGGCGCTGATCACGCACCCGGCGGTGCTCGAAGCCGCAGTGATCGGCAAGGAGGACGACGAGCACCTGACGAAGCCGGTCGCCTACGTCGTGCTGAAGGGCGGGCAGGCCGGAACGGATGCGCTCGCGGAGGAGCTCCGCTCGCACGTCAAGGCGCAGCTCGCGCCGTACAAATATCCGCGCTGGATCGAGTTCATCGACGAGCTGCCGAAGACGGCTACGGGTAAAATCCAGCGTTTCAAGCTGCGCGCGCGAGCCGCGGTCTGAGCCGGCAACGCGCGTGACGCACACATCGCCTGCGCAAGGCCACGTCAACCCACAGGAGGAACACGCAATGACACCCTTCGGATCCCTGCGCCGCTTCGGCGTGCTGGCCGCCGCGTTCGCGGCCGGCGCGCTCCTCGCGGCCGGTCCCGCGCTGTCGCAGTCGCCGGGCAAGCTCAAGGTCGGGCTGATGCTGCCGTACACCGGCACCTACGCGGCGCTCGGCAACGCGATCACCAACGGCTTCAAGCTCGCGATCGAGGAGAACGGCGGCAAGGTCGCGGGCCGCGACATCGAGTACTTCGTCGTCGACGACGAGTCGGACCCGGCGAAGGCGCCCGACAACGCGAACAAGCTGATCAAGCGCGACAACGTCGACGTGCTCGTCGGCACCGTGCACTCGGGCGTCGCGCTCGCGATGTCCAAGGTCGCGCGCGACAACAACACGCTGCTCATCATCCCCAACGCGGGCGCCGACGACATCACCGGGCCGCTCTGCGCGCCCAACGTGTTCCGCACTTCGTTCTCGAACTCGCAGCTGGGCATCGCGATGGGCAAGGTGATGGCGGACCAGAAGAAGAAGACGGCCGTCACGATCACCTGGAAGTACGCGGCGGGCGAGGAGTCGATCGGCGGCTTCAAGGAGGCGTTCGAGGCCGGCGGCGGCAAGGTCGTGAAGGAGCTGTTCCTGCCGTTCCCGCAGGTCGAGTTCCAGGCGCTCCTGACCGAGATCGCCTCGCTCAAGCCCGACGTCGTCTACGCGTTCTTCGCGGGCGGCGGCGCGGTCAAGTTCGTCAAGGACTACGCGGCGGCCGGCCTCAACAAGACGGTCCCGCTGGTGGGCCCGGGGTTCCTGACCGACGGCACGCTCGAGGCGCAGGGCGACTCGGCGCAGGGCATGCTGACGACGCTCCACTACGCCGACGGACTCGACAATCCCAAGAACAGGGCGTTCCGCGCGGCGTACATGAAGGCGTACAAGACCGAGCCCGACGTCTACGCGATGCAGGGCTACGACGCGGCGCAGCTCCTCATCGTCGGCATGAATGCGGTCAAGGGCGACACGGCGAAGCGCGCCGAGCTCGTCGCGGCGATGGGGTCGGCGAAGCTCGACAGCCCGCGCGGCCCGCTGTCGTTCACCAAGTCGCACAACCCGATCCACGACATCTACCTGCGGAAGGTCGAGGGCAAGGAGAACAAGTACGTGAGCGTCGCGGTCAAGAACCTGACCGACCCGCCGCGCGGCTGCAAGCTGTAGCAGGGGAGCCTGTCGGGCCCGCGATTGCGCATGTGACGGAGGCGAGTTGCGCGCGGTTCAAGGCGCGAGCCTGAAGGCATAGCGGAAGTATGGCGAGGGCGAGCAACGCAGAAATGCGCGCAACTCGCCACGTCCCGCTGGGTTGCTGCCAAGAAGCGCGTCTGCTTCGTTGCTCGGTTTGCGAAGGTTGACGACCTTCGCTGCGCCTCGCATTCATCGCTTCTTGGCCCAGCAACGCATACGTAATCGCGGGTCCGGCAGGCTCCTGACGTAGTACACTCCGCGCGGGTAGGTGGGGAGCCTACCCGCGCGTTGTTTGTTTGGACGTCGAGGGACCCCGGGTGGACGTCTATTCGTTCCTGATCCAGCTCTTGAACGGGTTGCAGTACGGCCTGCTCCTGTTCC
>DASQBO010000296.1:0-3530 GCA_035635175.1 Casimicrobiaceae bacterium
GCGCCTCGACGCGGTGACGTTCCACCCCGCGTGGCACGAGATCATGCGCCTCGCCGTCGCGGCCGGGGTGCACAGCCGGCCGTGGACCGATCCGCGGCCCGGCGCGCAAGCCGCGCGCGGCGCGCTCGTGCATCTTCACGCGCAGGCCGAGAACGGGACGCAGTGCCCGCTCACGATGACCTACGCGAGCGTCCCCGTGCTGCGCCGCGCCGCGCCGGCGATCGCCGAGGAGTGGCTGGCGAAGGCCCTGGGGCGCGACTACGACCCCCGCGACCTGCCGATCGGAGCAAAGCGCGCCGCGCTGATCGGGATGGGGATGACCGAACGCCAGGGCGGATCCGACGTCCGGAGCAACCGCACGCGGGCGACGCCGGACGCCGACGGCGCCGTTCGCCTCACCGGTCACAAGTGGTTCTTCTCGGCGCCGCAGTGCGATGCGCACCTCGTCCTCGCGCAGGACGCCACCGGGCTCACCTGCCACCTGCTGCCGCGCCGGCTCCCGGACGGCTCGCGCAATGCGGTGCGGATCAACCGGCTCAAGGACAAGCTCGGCAATCGCTCGAACGCATCGGCCGAAGTCGAGCTCGACGGCGCCGTCGGGTGGGCTGTCGGCGAGCCCGGCCGCGGGATCGCGACGATCCTCGAGATGGTCCAGCACACGCGCCTCGACTGCGTGCTCGGGACCGCCGGAATGATGCGCGCTGCGGTGGCGCGCGCGATCCATCACGCGCGGCACCGCGTGGCGTTCGGACGCGCCCTCGATGCCCAGCCGCTGATGACGGAGGTGCTTGCCGATCTCGCGCTCGAAAGCGAGGCGGCGACGGCGCTAGCGCTCCGGCTCGCGCGCGCGTACGACGCTCCCGAGGGCCACGCCGACCGCGCGCTCGCGCGCCTCCTCACGCCCGCGGCGAAGTACTGGGTCTGCAAGCGCGGCCCCGCGCTCGCGGCCGAGGCGATGGAAGTGCTGGGCGGCAACGGCTACGTCGAGGACTCGGGGTTGCCGCGGCTCTACCGCGAGATGCCGGTCAACTCGATCTGGGAAGGCTCGGGCAACGTCATGTGCCTCGACGTCGTGCGCGCCGCGCAGCGCGAACCTGACGCCGTCGTCGCGCTGGGCGACCTCCTCGCGTCCGCGCGCGGCGAGAACGCCGCGTTCGACGCGTTCGCGGCCGCGCTCGTGATGCAGCTCACGGATCTCGGCGACGACGTCGCGGTCGCCCGGCACCTCGCGCAAGGCATCGCGACGGCCGCCGCGGGCGCTATCCTGCTCCGCGGCGCACCCACGCCGGTGGCCGCCGCGTACTGCGCATCGCGCCTGTCCCCGCATGCATTCGGCGGCGCCACATTCGGCGCGCGGCCGGCAGCGCACGGGGCCGCGGCGGCGATCGTCGCCCGCGCCCTGCCCGGCTAGGGTTTCCGCCCCTTCTCCTCCGCGATCCAGTCGTCGATCTGCGACTCGAGCACGTCGAGGGGCACCGCGCCGTGGTCGATCACGGCGTTGTGGAAGCGGCGCAGGTCGAACGCCTCGCCGAGCGCCGCTTTGGCCTTCGCCCGCAGCGCCTTGATCCTGAGCTCGCCGATCTTGTATGCCGTCGCCTGGCCCGGCGTCACGATGTAGCGGTCGACCTCGGCGGTCGCGAATTCGGGGGTGAGAGCGGCCTCGTCGATCAGGTAGTCGATCGCCCGTGCGCGCGACCAGCCGAACGCGTGGATCCCGGTGTCCACGACGAGCCGCGCCGCCCGGTGCATTTCCGCAGCCAGGTTGCCGAAACGCGAGTACGGGTCCGCGTAGAAGCCCATCTCGTACCCAAGGCTCTCGGCATAGAGGGCCCAGCCTTCCGAGAAGGCAACGAAGAACGCGTTGCGACGGAATCGCGGCAGCCGGTCGAGCTCCTGCGCCCGCGCGATCTGCAGATGGTGGCCAGGGACCGCCTCGTGCAGGAGCAGGGTTTCCATCGTCCACTTCGGCCGGCGCGAGAGCGAGTTGACGTTCGCCTCGAAATACCCGGCGCGCCCCGCCTCGATCGAGCCGCGCACGTAGTGCTCGGCGTTGTCGCCCTCCTCGGGCCGCATCGCCCGAACGCCGTACGGAAGCCGCGGCAGCACGGCGAAGTAGCGCGGCAGGATCGCGTCGGCACGCTTCGCGATGTCGCGGTATCCGGCGAGCATGTCCTCGGCCCGCGTGTAGAAGAACTGCGGGTCCGTGTTCAGCCATTTCTGGAACTCCGCGCGCGTCCCGGCGAACCCCGCCGCCTTGACCGTCGCATCCATCTCCCGGCCGATGCGCGCGACTTCCGCGAGGCCGAGGTCGTGGACCTCGCGCGGCGTCATCCGCGTCGTCGTGTAGAACGCGAGCCGTGCCTCGTAATAGCGCGGGCCCGGCGGCAGCGCGGAAGCGGCGATGTCCTTCGCCGCCGCGGGCAGGTACCGCTGCACGTAGAAGTCGCGGAGGCGGCGAAACGACGGGATCACCGCGACCTCGATCACGCGGCGTCCCGCGGCGGCGAGCCGTTCGCGCTCGGCCGCGGGGACGTCCGGCGGGAACGCCTTGAACGGCGCGTACTCGGGGCTCTTCGCAGGGTCGGAGTCGAGCTGCGCGTCGAGCTGCTCGGGGACACGGGTGATCGCGACCTGCGCCGGCATCCAGCCGAGCTTCATCGCCGCTTCCATGGCCACGATGAGCTTATCGACGCGCGTGGGCAGCGCCGCGAGCCGCGCAAGGTACGCGTCGTAGTCGCGGGGGGTCGCGAAGCGCGTCGCGTCGACGAGCCGGGGAAGCAGGAACTGGAGGCCGTCGAACTGGGTGACCGGCGACCAGAAGTCGGGCGGAACGCACGAGACGGGGGCGCACAACCGATCGAGCGCGACGCTCTGCTCCAGCTGATGGCGCAGGACGCGCAGCGAGACTCGATCCTCGACGGACAGCGTCGCGGTGTCGAGCCGCTTCGCACGCTCGAGGAAGGCCGAGCGCTGCCCGCGCCGCCTCTCCGCGGCCGCGGGCGACAGGTCCGCGAGCCGGTCGGCGTAGCGCGGGTCGCCGACAAACGTCGCGAGCTCCGGCGATTCGCGGAGCGCCGTTTCCCAGACGTCGTCGAAGAGCGCGCGCGCCTCGGCTGGCGCGTCGATCCGGGTCGCGGGTGGCGCGGGGCTTTGCGCGGGCACGGCAGCGTTCAGGAGGAGCAGCAGGCTCGCGGCGAGGGTCCTCGCGGCGATCCAGGTGGAGGGGGCCGCCACGCCGGTCTCACCGCAGACCGACGACGAGGCTCGCCATCGAACGCCTGATCATCGTGTCTCTCGCAATCGTGCTGCGGGGGAATGCGCCGGTTCGCATGGTACAACGCCGCGCGTCGCGCGGCACGGCCGCCCGCAGCGCCAAGGCCAACGCCGATCCCGGGGCACGCGACCGGCGCGGGGCTACCCCTCGAGCAGGAGCTCGGAGCGCGACGCCGGATCCTGCTTGTAGAACCCCGCGAGCTGCTCGTACACGCTCGAATACTCGTGCACGAGCAGCGTCGGGTCCGCGAAGAACA
>DASQBO010000297.1:0-6026 GCA_035635175.1 Casimicrobiaceae bacterium
GCTGTCGATCCCTCCGGGCGCTACCACCACCTCGCCAATCTGCACGTGCTCGACGCCTCGCTGTTCCCGACCTCGGTCGGGGCGAACCCGCAGCTCACGATCTTCGCGGTCGTCGCGCGGCTCGCGACGGGACTCGCCCGCGGCCTCGCCGCCGCTCCCGCAGACCGGGCGCGCACGCCGGGCGCCGATTAGTGTGTTTGCTCTAACGAAGCGGGATACATTGAATTCGATCGCTGGAATGCCGGCGAGATTTCCAAACCCTTCGAGGGAGTGTCCCATGCAAAAGCAAACTTACCCCGTATTCAACCCGTATCCGTTCGGCGAGGCCGCGTTGGCCGCGTCGAGGAAGGTGTGGCTTGCCGGCCTCGGCGCCACGGTCGTCAGCCGCGACTGGGTCAAGAGCGAAGGCGGCCAGGTGTTCCGCACGCTCGTGCGCGAAGGGACCGTGGTCGAATCGCGGGCGATCCGCTTCGTGGGCGACCAGGTCGAGTCTTCGATGACCCGCGCGAATGCGATGTGGCGTCGCACGCGCCGGACGGTCGAGGCGACCGTGAAGCAGGCGGCGACGTCGGTGGTCGGCTACGCGCAGCAGGTGCTGCCGAGGTCGCTGCCGAGGATCGAGTTGCCGAAGGCGTTCGCGCCGGCCCCCAAGGCGGCTCCCGCGAAGCGCACGCGCAAGACCCCCGCCCGCGCCGCGCGCCCCGCGAAGAAGGCGAAGCGCACGAAGCGCGCGTAATGCGGTAGGATCGCGCCCACGCTTTCAACGCGACAGGGGGGTCCATGCCGGGACGTACGGCAACCGGGCGCGCGCGCCGCGCCCGGCAGCGGGGTCGCACGCGTCCTCGCGTGGGCCTCGCGCTCGCCGGCGGCGGGCCGCTCGGCGGGATCTATGAGGTGGGTGCGCTCGTCGCGCTCACCGACACCCTCGAGGGAATCGACTTCGCCGACCTGGACGTCTACGTCGGCGTCTCGTCAGGGGGGTTCGTTGCTGCGGCACTGGCAAACGGCATCTCGCCGGCGCAGATGTATCGTCTCTTCATCGACGACGGCGCCGACGCGGCGCTCACGCCCGAGATCTTCCTGCGTCCCGCAGTGTCGGAGTTCATGCTGCGCGCGGCCGCGCTGCCGCGGCTCTTCGGACGGGCCGTCCTGCAATACCTGCGCGACCCCTTCCGCCGCGGCTTCATGGAGTCGCTCGCGACGCTGTCGCATGCGATGCCGACCGGGATGTTCGACAGCGCGGCGGTCGGCGACTTCCTGAGCCGGCTGTTCGCGGCCCCCGGCCGCACCAACGACTTCCGCAAGCTCGACCGCAAGCTGTTCCTCGTCGCGACGAACCTCGACACCGGCGCGCCGGTCACGTTCGGCGGCCCCGGCCACGACCACGTGCCCATCTCGACGGCGATCGAGGCGTCGGCGGCGCTGCCCGGCCTCTTTCCACCGGTGATGATCGGTGGCGAGCACTACGTCGACGGCGCGCTCAACAAGACGCTGCACGCGTCGGTCGCGCTCGACGAGGGCGTGCGGCTCCTGCTGTGCGTGAATCCGCTCGTGCCGTTCGACGCGAGCCGCGCCGCGCAGGGCGGGCGCCTGACCGTCGCCAAGCTCAACCAGGGCGGCCTCCCGATCGTGCTCTCGCAGACGTTCCGCGCGATCATCCACTCGCGGATGAAAGTCGGCATGGAGAAGTACCGCCGCCAGTACCCCGACGCGGACGTCGTGCTGTTCGAGCCCGACCGCGAAGACGCCGACATGTTCTTCGCGAGCATCTTCAGCTATGCCCAGCGTCGCCGCCTGTGCGCCGCCGCCTACCAGAAGACGCGGCAGAATCTGCGCGCCCGCGCCGCCCTCCTCGAGCCGCAGCTCGCGCGGCACGGCATCGCGCTTCGCCACGACCGCCTCGCCGATCCGCACCGCCGGATCGACGATGCGTTGTCGGACCCGCGCCCCCTGCATGCGCAACCCGGGCACGACGTCCGCCGGACGGCGCGCGATCTCGCGCACGCGCTGAACCAGCTCGAGCGCTGGCTCGCGCGCAGTGCCCGCCATCGCGGCGTCCCGGCGTCCTAAGCGACCCGGGCGGCGCGGCGCGCCCGGATGGCCGCGGTCACTCCCCTGCGGCTCCTTTTCGTCGGCAGCGCCGCGCTGCTCGCGCTCGCCGCGTGGCGGCGCGACGTGCTGCCGCCGCCCGGCGCCCTCGACGCAGCGGTCCGCGAGGACCCCGTCCAGCAGGAGACCGCCGCCACCCCCTTCCGCACGACGGCCGGCGGCGTCGAGTACACGGTGCGCCCGGTCTTCACGTACGATCTCTCGGGTGTCGTCGTCAGCAAGCACGACGCCGACACGTGGTGGGACTGGATCCACAAGGCCTGGCGCGACGAGCTCAACGTGACCGACCTCTGCGTGATCTGGGGCGCGAACGCGCGCAGCGCGAACTACCGCGAGCTCGAATACTGGAGCGGACAGTTCGAGTGCAATGCGCGCACCGGCTCGACGGAGGTCTGGCGCGGGTTCGACATGACGGCGCTCTCCAACAACCACCTGCTGACCGACAACCCGGCGATCGCCCGGACCCTCAAGTCGGTGCGCGTCGGCGACCAGGTACACTTCCGCGGCTATCTGGCCGAATACTCGCACGACCACGGCTTCCATTTCTTCCGCGGGACGAGCACGAGGCGCACCGACACCGGCAACGGCGCGTGCGAGACGGTCTACGTGAACGACGCCGAGATCCTGCGCGAGGGCAATCGCGGGTGGCGGCTGGCTTTCAAGCTCGCGGCGGCCCTGCTCGTCGCGTCTGTCGTCGCGTGGATCGCGCTGCCGTTCCGGGAGCGCGGCTGAGCATGGCGCAGCGCAAGGAGCCGCGCCGCACGCGCGAGCGCATCCTGGAAACGAGCCTCGCGCTGTTCAATGCGCGCGGGGCGCCGCAGGTGACGACGGCGGAGATCGCGGGCGAGATGAACATCAGCCCCGGCAATCTCTACTATCACTTCCGCAACAGGGAGGAGATCGTCGGCGAGCTCTGCGCGCGCTTCGAGGCGCGCGTGGCGCCCCTCTTCGCCGACCCCTCCGGGCGCCGCGTCGACGTCGAGGATCTCTGGCTCTGGCTGCACCTGCTGCTCGAGCGGATGGGCGAATACCGGTTCATCCTGCGCGACGTCGATGCGCTCGCCGCGCGCGACCCGAGGTTGAACGCGCGCCTCGGGCGCCTGCTGCGGCAGGGCATCGCGACCGTGGTAGAGTTGTGCCGTGGCCTGATCGCCGCCAGGACGATGGCGGCCTCCGACCGGGAGGTCGCGGCGCTCGCGCGGAACGTGCTGCTCGTCGCGACGTACTGGCAATCGTTCGACCGGATCGGGCACCCGCCGGGAACGGGAACCGCCGACGCGGGGCGCGCCGCATCGCAAGTGCTGTCGCTGATCAGCCCCTTCCTCGTCGGCGAGGCCCGCGTGCTGATCGAGCGGCTCGGCCGCGACTACCTCTGACCATGAAGGAGCGACCCCAGTGGCGAAGAAATGGGTCAAGTTTCCGCACGCCGACAAGGCCTACGCCTACGACGCCGCGAGCCTGAAGAAGCACTGGCCGCGCCTGCATCGCGGCGACTGCGAGCCCTTCCCGAGGGACGCGGCGGTCGCCGAGGCTTGGCGGCACTATCACGCCGGTGATTTCGGCGCGGCGGTCGACGCCGGCCGCGCGGCGGGGGGCGCCGGGGCGAACGCGGCGGTCAAGGCGCAGGTCGTCTACGCGACTTACCTCGAGAAGAGCGACAAGGCGAAGCTCGCGCTGCTGGACGAGGCGATGACGTGGGCGGATGCGCGGCGCGCGGCGGCGCCCAAGGATCCCAACGCGCACTACTTCTTCGCGTTCGCCGCCGGCCGTTACGGCCAGGGCATCTCGGTCGCGAAGGCGCTGGCGCAGGGGCTCGGCGGCAAGGTACGCGACGCGCTCCAGGCGGCGCTCAGGCTCGAGCCGAAGCACGCCGACGCGCACATCGCGTATGGAAGCTACCAGGCCGAGGTGATCGACAAGGTGGGAGGGCTCGTCGCGGGCGTCACCTACGGCGCGAAGAAGGATTCCGCCCTCGAGCACTTCCAGATGGCCGTCAAGCTCAATCCCGACTCCGCGATCGCGCGGATCGAATATGCGAACGGCCTCATCATGCTGTTCGGCAAGTCGCGGATGGCGGATGCGGAGAAGCTCTACCGCGAGGCCGCTGCCTGCAAGCCCGCCGACGCGATGGAGCGTCTCGACGTCGAGCTCGCGAAGTCCGAGCTGGATTAGGGACTGACGATCCGCTCCGCGAGCGCGGGGTCGAGCTCGCCGTCGCGCGGCCACGGCGCGAGCAGCGTCGTCAGCAGGAGCTTCTCGAACTCGGGGCCGAAGCGCGCAATGATGTGCTCGGGATCGGGGCAGAGGCCGCGGTCCGTGATGAGCCCGAACTGCACCGCGCCGTCGTAGGACAGGATCGATACGCCCATGCCGATGTCGCCCGACTGCGGCACCCAGAACATGAACTGCGCGATCCGCGCGCCGGCGAAGTAGAGCGGCTGCTGCGGTCCGGGGACGTTCGTCATCACTGCGGTGGCGTTCCGCGCCAGCGCGACGAGCAGCTGATCCTGCAGCACCTTCGGGCCCGCGCCCATCGCGGCGAGCAGCCCGAGCGCGAGGACGGGCTGGTAGCTTCCCTTGAGCGCGCGCATGTTCGCGCGGACCGCGTAGAGTCGCTCGACCGGGTTTTCGATGCCGATCGGCAGCTCGAGGAACACGAGCCCGAACTGGTTGCCGAGCTTGTACGCCTTCTCGGGCCGGCGGAGGTTGACGGGGACGAGCGCCCGCACCATCACGCCCTCGGTGGAATCGCCCTTGCGCACGAGGTATTCCCGGATCGCGCCGGCCACGCAGGAGAGCAGCACGTCGTTGATCGACGCGCCGAGCGCGTGGCCCACGACTTTCACCTCGCTCAGGGGAAGCGGATCGGCCCACGCGACACGCTTCGCGACACCGGGCTTGCCCTTGAAGCGCGTCGCCGAGTCCTGGCCCATCAGCGCCAGCTTCGCGATCTCCGCGCCGAGCGCGCCGCCCTGCTCCGCGAGCGCGAGGGCCTTCGCCGGGTGCTGCCAGAGCTCGACGCCGCGCTCGATCAGCGTCGCGCCGACCTTGAGCGCCGCGCCCATCGCGTCGGCAATCGGCTGGACGAAATCGTCGGCGGTCTCCTTCTCCTTCGCGCGCTCCTCCAGCTTCGAGAAGGGCAGCACGAGAACGGGCGGACCGCCCGGCGCGACGTCGGTCATCGACAGGAGCACCTGGACCAGCGCGATGCCGTCGGCGTAGCAGTGATGAATGCGAATGACCACCGCGCTGCCGCCGTCGTAGCGCTCGACGAGGTGGAACTGCCACAGCGGCCACGCCGGATTGAGCGGCGTGCGCGCGAGCCGCGAAACGAGCGCCTGCAGCTCCTTCTTGCCGGCCGCGCCGGGCAGCGCGACGTGGACCACGTGGTGCTCGACGTCGAAGTCGGCGGGCGTCTCCCAGTACGCGCCGGCGGGTGTCTGCACCGGACGCTGCCGAAAGCGCGGGAAGCGCAGGAACCGGCCTTCGACCGCCCGCCGCAGCGCGCGCAGGGAGACGTGCTCCGAGAACGAGAGCACCGTGCAGATCATCATCAGGTTGCTCGGGCGGTCCATCCGCAGCCACGCGGTGTCGACCGCCGAGATCTTTTCGCGTCGTGCCATGCAGGGTCGGGATCGGTTGACGGATGCGGCCGCCTAGCGTCGTTTGCCGGCGTTTTCCGCTTCGCGCTAAAGTAGCATGGAAGGCTTTCCGCCTGTAGCCCGGACCCGAGGAGGTGTCGCCATGGCCGCGCCCAAGAAGAACGACCTGAAGATGAAGTTCGAGGCGGCCGCCGCGGCCGCGAAGCAGACGAAGAAGAAGCCCGACAACGCGACGCTCCTCAAGCTCTACTCGTACTACAAGCAGGCGACCGAGGGCGACGTGAAGGGCGAGCGGCCGGGAGGCTTCGATTTCGT
>DASQBO010000298.1:0-6959 GCA_035635175.1 Casimicrobiaceae bacterium
CCGGACGGGCGCGAGGTGACCCCGAAGAACAAGGACCTCGTCACCGGCGTGCCGAAAGGGACGATCTATCACCAGCAGGCGGGCGGCGGGGGCGGGTACGGCGAGCCGCGCAACCGCGACCGCGCGCTGCTGCGCGAGGAGGTGAGGAACGGCGTGGTCTCGCCGCAGGCCGCGCGCGAGCTCTACGGGCTCGCCGACTAGGCAATGAACGCATATGCGTCCATGTTCGCCGTGTCGCCGTCATTCCCGCGAAGGCGGCAATCCAGTGTCTTTCGCGAACGACGCTGGGTCCCCGCCTGCGCGGGGACGGCGAACGAGGGGTAGCCCATAGTCATGGACTTCGAGCTCTCGCCCGAGCAGCGGCAGATCCGCGACACGTTCGCGCGTTTCGTCGACGCCGAGATCGTGCCGCGCGCGGCGGCGATCGACGCCGCGCACGCCTATCCGCGCGAGGAGATGCGCAAGCTCGCCGGGCTCGGTTTCTTCGCGATGCGCTACCCGGCGGATGTCGGCGGCCTCGCGCTCGACCTGTCGACCTTCTGCATCGCGCTTGCCGAGATCGCCCGCGGCTCGATGTCGCTCGCCGGCTGCGCTGCGATGCAGGCGCTGATGGGCACGAAGTTCCTGCACCTGCTGGGCGGCCCCGATGTCGCATCGCGGCTGCTCGTCCCGGCGCTGGCGGCGGAGAAGATCGGCGCGATCTGCATGACCGAGCCCGATGCGGGGTCCGATCTCGATTCCATCGCCACCGCCGCCACCAAGGTCGACGGCGGCTACGTGCTGAACGGCCGCAAGACGTGGGTTACCGCCGCGCCGGTCGCCGACTTCTTCACGGTGTTCGCGCGCGCAGGCGACGCGCGCAAGCTGACGATCTTCCTCGTCGAGCGCCATTTCCGCGGTCTCGCGATCGGGCGCGCGATCGAGAAGATGGGTGTCTGGGCGCTGCCGACCTCCGAGCTCGCGCTCGACGACTGCTTCGTGCCGGACAGTCATCGGCTCTCCCGGGACGAGGGCGACGGGGAGGCGCATCTGCGGCAGACGCTGGCCGAGATCCGGATCATCACGGGCGCGATGGCGCTGGGCGTCGCTCGCGCGGCGCTCGACGAGGCGGTCCGCTACGCCGGCGAGCGGAAGCAGTTCGGCAAGCCGATCGACCGCTTTCAGGCGATCCAGACGAAGCTCGCCGACATGGCGACCGACTACGAGGCCGCCGCCCGGCTCGTCGATTACGCGGCGTGGCGCAAGGACAGCGGCGCCTCGCATCACAAGGAGGCCGCGATGGCGAAGCTCTTCGCCACCGAGGCCGCCGCGCGCATCTGCGACCAGGCCGCGCGCGTGCTCGCCTCCTACGGCTACGCGATGGAGTACCCGGTGCAGCGGTTCCTGCGCGACGTGCGCTTCACGCTGATCGGCGGGGGCACGAGCGAGATCCTGAAGCTTGTCATCGCGAAGGAGGTGACGACGTGAGCGAAGCGAACGCGGCCGCGCGCACGCGGCCGATCAAGGTGCTGCTCGCGAAGCCCGGGCTCGACGGGCACGACCAGGGCGCGAAGGTCGTCGCGCGCGCGCTGATCGCGGCCGGGATGGACGTGACGTACACGGGCCTGCGCCAGACGCCCGAGGCGGTCGCGCAGGCCGCGCGCGAGGCCGACGCGGACGTGATCGCGCTCTCCAGCATGGCGGGATCGCACCTCGCGTTCTGCCGGCGGCTGAAGCCGCTGCTCGAGGCGGCCGGCCTTGCCGACCGCCTGTGGATCATCGGCGGCAACCTGCCGCGGCAGGACCACGACGCGCTGCGCGCCCTGGGCTTCCGCGGCGTCTTCGCGACCGGCTCCAAGCTCGACGACATCACCGGGTTCATCGAGGAGAACGTGCGCTCGACGGCACCCGAGGCGAAGCAGACGGAGGCCGCGAGATGAGCGAGCGGGGCGAAGCCAGGGCCCGGAGGGCGCGTCCGCGAGCGGTCGAGCTGACCGACCCACGGGGGCATTGCGCCAAGACCAGCGTGCGGAGGTCTGAATGAACGATCGCCTGCCTCCCGTCGGGGCTCCGCTCGTCAACGAGTCGGGGCTCGCGATCGAGCCGCTGTACACGGAGGCCGACCTCGAAGCGAGCGGCGGCACCGCGATGCTGGGGCGCCCCGGCGAGTTCCCGTTCACGCGCGGCATCCATCCGCTCATGTACCGCAAGCAGCCGTGGACGATGCGCCAGTACACGGGCTTCGGCAACGCGGCGGACACGAACGCGCGCTTCAAGTACCTGATCGCCAACGGGCAGACGGGGCTCAACGTCGCGTTCGACCTGCCGACCCAGTGCGGCCTCGATTCGGACGATCCGCTGGCCGACGGCGAGGTCGGCCGCGTCGGAATGGCGATCGACACGCTGCGCGACTTCGAGGTCGCGTTCGACGGCATCGATCTCGACCGGATCACCGTGTCGCTCACGATCAACGGCGCGGCCGCAGTCCTGATCGCGATGTACCTGGCGATGGCCGAGCGGCGCGGGTTCGACCTCCGGACGCTCCGCGGCACCGCGCAGAACGACATCCTGAAGGAATTCGTCGGCCGCGGCACGTGGGTATTCCCCGTGGAGCCTTCGATCCGGCTCGTCGGCGACACGATCGAGTACTGCGCCGCGCACGCGCCCAAGTACAGCCCGGTGTCGGTGTGCGGCTACCACATCCGCGAATCGGGCGCGAACCCGGCGCAGGAGATGGCGTTCGCGTTCTGCATCGCGTGCGCGTACGCCGACGAGGTGCTGAAGCGGGGCGTGCCGATCGACGAGTTCGCCGGCCGGCTGTCTTTCAACTTCAACATCTTCGGCAACCTGTTCGAGCAGGTCGCGAAGTTCCGCGCGGGCCGGGGCCTGTGGGCGCAGATCGTCCGCGAGCGGTACGGCGCGCAGAAGCCCGGGTCGATGTGGATGCGGATGATCGCCGGCGGCGGCGGCAGCGGGCTCACGCTCGAGCAGCCGGAGCTCAACATCGTGCGCGGCGCCTATTACGCGCTCATCAGCGCGCTGTCGGGCGCGCAGACGATGGCTCTCTGCTGCTACGACGAAGCGTACACGATTCCGAGCGAGTACGCGCAGCGGATCTCGCTTAGGACGATGCAGCTGCTGATCGAGGAAATGGGGCTCTGCGACACGGTCGATCCGCTCGGCGGATCCTATTACGTCGAGACGCTGACCAACCGGATGCGCGACGAGATGCGGCGGATCATGGCCGACGTCGACGGGCGCGGCGGCATCGTCGCGCTGATCGCCGACGGCAGCATCCAGGCGCAGGTGTCCGCGCAGGCCTACCAGCGCCAGCTCGATCTCGACGCCGGCCGCTACCGCAAGGTCGGCGTCAACTGCCTGCGGATCGACGAGCGCGAGCCGCAGGTCGAGTTCCACCCCTACCGCGAGGACGACGCGCGCGCCCAGGTCGCGTCCCTCGCGGAGGTGCGCCGGACGCGCGACGCGGCGGCGGTCGCGCGCACCCTCGATGCGGTCCGCCGCGCGGCCGCCGGCGGCGTCAACACGATGCCGGCGATCGTCGACGCGGTGAAGGCCTACGCGAGCGTGGGCGAGATCACCGCGGCGCTGGTCGACGTCTTCGGCCGGTTCCGCGAGCCGGTCCGGTTCTAGGAGCCCGCGATGGCCGTCGAGAGCTATCTCGCCCCCACGTCGCTTCCGGCAGCGCTGGAATTCCTGCGCGGCGGCGACGTCACCGTCCTCGCGGGCGGGACGGATCTGATGCCGCAGAGCCACGCGGGGCGCGTGACGTTGAAGCGCGGGCTCCTCAACATCCGCCGCCTGCCCGGGCTCGCGGGGATCAGGCGCGACGGCGATTCGCTGCGGATCGGCGCGCTCGTCACGATGAGCGAGCTTCTTCGCGACGCGGAGATCCGAACCCGCTTCGCCCTCCTCGCCGAGGCCTGCGACCACTTCGCGAGCGACCAGCTGCGCAACGCGGCCACGATAGGCGGCAATGTCTGCAACGCGTCGCCGGCCGGGGACACCCTCCCGCCGCTGCTCGCTCTCGACGCCGAGGCGGAGCTCGCGTCGAAGCCGGACGGAGCGGTCGTGACGCGGCGCGTGCCGCTGGCCGAGTTCTTCGTCGGGCCCGGCAGGACGGTGCGGGCGCCGAACGAGCTTCTCTGCGCGATCCGGCTTCCGCTGCCGCCGGCGGGCTTCGTCGGGCGCTTCTTCAAGTTCGGGACCCGGCCGGCGCTCGACATCTCGGCGGTGGCGATCGGCCTTGGCGGCGTGCGGGCCGGCCGCGCGCTCACCCGCGTGCGGATCGCCTACGGCGCCGTCGCGCCGGTGCCGATGCGGGCGCCGCGGACCGAGGCTGCGCTCGAAGGCACCCCGCTCGACGCCGCCGCGATCGACCGGATCGCGGGCATCGCGCGCGACGAGGTGCGCCCGATCGACGACGTGCGCGCCTCCGCGTGGTACCGGCGCGAGCTCGTGTTCAACTTGACCCGGAGGATGCTCGACGATGTCGCTCATGCGTGAAATCGGCTTCGTGCTGAACGGCGTGCGGACCCGGGCGACGGTGCCCGTCGACATGAGCGCGCTCGCGATGCTGCGCGACGTCGTGGGCCTCACGGGCACCAAGTACGCGTGCGGCGAAGGCGAGTGCGGCGCCTGCACGATCATCGTCGACGGGCTGTCGGCCTGCGCCTGCCTCCTCTTCGCGGTCGACTGCGACGGGCGGACGCTGACGACGATCGAGGCGATCGCGCGCGAGCCGCTCGGCGAGCGGCTGGAACGCGCCTTCGTCGACTGCGGCGCCGTCCAGTGCGGCTTCTGCACGCCGGGGATGGTGACGCAGGCGAAGCACTTCCTCGAGACGCATCCCCACCCGACGCGCGAGGAGATCGGCCGCGCCATCGAGGGCAATCTCTGCCGCTGCACCGGCTACGTGAAGATCGTCGACGCGATCGAGAAGGCGTCGCGTTGATGTGTGCCCCCAAGCTCACTACGTTCGCCTCCCCCCGAGGGGGGTGCAGGCCTCCCTTGGGGTGGCCCGGCGGGAGGCCTGAGGCCGTGAGGAGGCCGCGATGAAAGTGATCGAGAAGGAATCGCTGATCGGCAAGCGCATCGCCAAGCTCGACGCGCCGGAGAAGGCGAGCGGCCAGACGCGCTACGTCCACGACCTGAACCTTCCGGGCCAGCTCCACGCGCGGATCCTGCGCTCGACGCGCGTCCATGCGCGGATCCGCCGGATCGACGTCGCGAAGGCGCGCGCGCTGCCCGGGGTCCACGCGGTGCTGACGGCCGCCGACGTGCCTTACCAGCGCCCGCTGGGCGTCGGCAAGGACCAGCTGCCGCTCAAGGGCGACAAGGTGCGGAGCCTGCGCGACGAGGTCGCCGCGGTCGCCGCCGAGACGGAGGAGATCGCCGCCGCCGCGCTCGCGCTGATCGAGGTCGACTACGAGGACCTGCCGCCGCTGACCGACGCGGCGCGCGCGCTCGAGCCGGGCGCGCCGGTGATCCACGACGAGAAGACGCCTCCTCCGGCGCCGCACGACGCGCTGAAGCCCGGTGCGCCCGGCGACGCCGAGGCGCACCGCCACAACGTCGCGATGACGTTTGACTACGAGCAGGGCGACGTGGCGGTCGGCGAGGCGGAGTCGGAGGTGGTCGTCGACGACTGGTTCCGGCTGCACTACGTGACGCACTGCTGCCTCGGCGTGTCCGGCGTCATCGCGGAGTTCGACGCGTCGGGCAACCTGACGCTGCACTCGAACACGCAGGTGCCGTTCCTGCACAAGCGGGAGTTTGCCGAGATCCTCGGAATGGATCCCGGCCGCATCCGGATCATCCAGCCGCCGATCGGGGGCGGCTTCGGCTCGAAGCTCGACATCTACCCGTTCGAGCCGATCTGCGTGTTCCTGGCGAAGGCGACCGGCCGGCCGGTCAAGCTCGTCTATTCGCGCGAAGAGGAGTTCGTCGCCTCCCCGACGCGCCAGCCCGTGGTGCTGCGGCTGCGGAGCGGCGCGAAGAAGGACGGAACGCTCACGTTCCGCGTCTGCGAAACGTTGCACGACAACGGCGCCTACACGTCGTGGGGAGCGACGACGCCGTTCGTGATGATGCAGACGATCAGCTCGCTCTACCGCGTCCCGCACTGCAGGTACCACACGACGGCCGTCTACACGAACAATCCGTACGCCGGATCGTTCCGCGGCTACGGCAACCTGCAGGCGACCTTCGCCGTCGAGCAGCACATGGACAAGCTTGCCGACGCGCTCGGCATCGATCCCCTCGAGATGCGCCTGCGCAACGCGCAGGACCCCGGCGAGACGACGCCGCAGGGGATGCACTTCAAGACGTGCGGCCTCAAGGACTGCCTCGCCACCGCGGCCCGCGCCTCCGGCTATCGCGAGAAGCGCCAGGCGGCGATCGCCGCGCAGAAGGCGCCCGGCCGGGTCAAGCGCGGCGTGGGCATCGCGTCGATGCTGCACGTCGGCGGCGGCGCCAAGATCTACCCGTCGGACGGCTGCGGGACCATCCTCAAGATCGACGACTTCGCGCACGTGACGCTGATGACCGGCGCCTCGGAGATCGGCCAAGGGTCGGAGACGGTGCTGGCGCAGCTCGTCTGCGAGGAGCTCGGGGTCCCGCTCGACGCGGTGACCGTCGTCAACAACGACACCGACATAACACCGTGGGACGTCGGCGTCCACGCGAGCAGGACGACGTTCATCGGCGGCAATTCCGCGCTCGGGGCGGCGCGCAAGGCGAAGGCGAAGATCCTGGCCGCCGCGGCGAAGGTCACGGGGCATCCTGCGTCCGATCTCGAGCTCCGGGCCGGGCACATCGTGCGGGCCGGCACCGGCGAGGCGATCATGAACCTCGCGAAGCTCCTGCGGTCGCTGCACTTCTCAGACAAGGCGGAGCTCGTGATGACCACGCACTACTACGAGCCGCCGTCGAAGCACCAGGACAAGGCGTTCAAGGGCGAC
>DASQBO010000299.1:0-4331 GCA_035635175.1 Casimicrobiaceae bacterium
GCGTCTCGAGGCTGATCGGCTCCTTGGCGATCTTCAGGACCTTCCGCACCTTCTCGAGCGGCATGCCGAGCTTCTCGGCAAGCTCCTCGGGCGTCGGCTCGCGGCCGATCTCGTGCAGCATCTGGCGCGAGGTGCGCACCAGCTTGTTGATCGTCTCGATCATGTGCACGGGGATGCGGATGGTGCGCGCCTGGTCGGCGATCGAGCGGGTGATCGCCTGGCGGATCCACCACGTGGCGTACGTCGAGAACTTGTAGCCGCGCCGGTATTCGAACTTGTCGACGGCCTTCATGAGGCCGATGTTGCCTTCCTGGATCAGGTCGAGGAACTGCAGGCCGCGGTTCGTGTACTTCTTCGCGATCGAGATCACGAGGCGGAGGTTCGCCTCGGTCATCTCCCGCTTGGCCTTGCGCGCCTTCGCCTCGCCGGTCGACATCTGCTTGTTGATCTCCTTCAGGTCCTTCAAGGGGATCATCACGCGCGACTGGAGGTTCAGGAGGCGCTGCTGCTGCTCGACGATCGCCTGCCGGTACTTGGCGAGCTGCTCGCTGTAGGCGTGGTGCGCGGCGACCTCGCGGTCGATCCAGCGCAGGCTCGTCTCGTGCTCCGGAAACTTCCGGATGAAGTCCGGGCGCGGCATGCCGCCCTTGTTCACGACGAGGTCCTGGATCTTGCGCTCGATCTGCCGGATGTTGTCGACCTCGGTGCGCACCGAGTCGCACAGCCGCTCGACCTGGCGCGCGGCGAAGCGGATCTGCATCAGCTCCGCGGAGATCTTCTTCTGGAGCTCGAGGTACTTGGGCGCCTTGTGGCCTTCCTTGGTCAGCACGACCAGCATCCGCGCGAAGAGCCGCCGGATCGTCGCGAAGCGCGTGAGCGCCGCGACCTTGAGCCGCTCGAGGTTCTCCGCCGCGATCGCTCCGGCGTCGCCCTCGTCCTCCTCCTCCTCGACCTCGTCGTCGGTGTCCTCGAGCGCCTCGAGCTGCTCGTTGAAGTCCATGAGGCCGTCGACCAGGTCGTCGATCTTGAGCTCGTCCTTCTCGATGCGGCCGGCGAGCTCCAGGATCTGCGCGACCGTCATCGGGCACGCGGAGATCGCCATGATCATGTGCTTCAGGCCTTCCTCGATCCGCTTCGCGATCTCGATCTCGCCTTCGCGGGTCAGGAGCTCGACCGAGCCCATCTCGCGCATGTACATGCGGACCGGGTCGGTCGTGCGGCCGAATTCGGAATCGAGGGTCGAGACCGCGGCCTCGGCGGCTTCCTCGACGTCCTCCGCGGGCGCCGACGGCGCGGCGTCGGACATGAGCAGCGTCTCGGCGTCGGGGGCCTCGTCGTAGACCTGGATCCCCATGTCGCCGATCATGCTGATGATGCCCTCGATCTGTTCCGCGTCGAGGACGTCGTCGGGCAGGTGGTCGTTGATTTCGGCGAAGGTGAGGAAGCCGCGGTCCTTGCCGAGCACGATCAGGCTCTTGAGGCGTCGCTTGCGCGCCTCGACGTCGGCCGGGGTGAGCACCCGCGGCGCGAGGTCGGCGTGCTTGCCGTTCTTGCCCTTGCGGCTCGCGTCTTCCGCGCGCCTGCCGGCGATCCGCGCGGCGATCTCGCCTGCGGTCGGCTTGTGCCCGGGCGCAGGCGACGGGACGACCGCCTTCGCGCCCTTCGCGACGACGACCGGTGCCGGCTTCGCGGCGACCTTGGGCGCCGGCGCCTTCGCGACCGGCTGCGCCTTCGCCTTCGGCAGCGGCTTCGCGACCTTGGCCTTGGGCGCGGGCTTCCGGGCGAGCGGCTTCTTCTTCGCAGCCGGCTTGGCCGCGTGCGCCTTGGGATGCGTTCCACTCTTCGCCTTCGGCCGCGTCGCCGGGCGGGCGACCTTCTTCGCCGCCTTCTTCTTCGCGGGGGCCGCCTTGCGGGCGGGCTTGCGGGACGGGGGCGATCTGCGGGCGGGCTTCTTGGCCATGGTCATCCTGAATGATGGAGTACCGCACTCCCCGATATCGGGGCGAACGGGAAAACCTCAAATTTTATCATGCCGTTAGGCGCCACGGGTGCCGCGGGTGGGCTCGCGGCCCGTCGCGCGCCGCACCAGCTCGAGCTGGCGGAGGCGCTCCGTCTCCTCGGGCGTCGCGTCGACCGCATCGTCCTCCCCGGCCGGCGCCACGGACCGACCCGCGCGTTTCGCCTGTTCCCGGTAACGAAGCACGCCGGCCCGCAGGTGTTCCGCCGCCTGCTCCTCCGAGATGCGGTGGTCTTCCGCCGCGACGAGCACCTCGGTCAGGACCCGCTCGTGCGGAGACCCCGCGAAATGCTGCACGACCCCTGCCGTGGTAAGCGGGTGCTCACCCGCGGAGCAGAATCGGACGAGCGCCGTCAGCGCCGCTCCGTCCGGGGTGCCATCGTCGGGCTCGGGCACCCCCACTCGGCGCGCCATCCCCGGTTGGAGCAGCAACCCCTGGATCAGTTCGCGGACCAGCGAGGGCGCCTGCCGGGCCTTGGCGGGCGGCCTACGGGAAGCCGGGATCCCCAGGTTGGGCGGGGCCGCATCCCCGCCGGCGCGTGGCGGCGGCTCCGCGTGCAGCAGACCCCGGAGCTCGGTCTCGGGCAGACCGCTGAGATCGGACAGGCGCCGGCGCAGCAGTGCCGCCAGCACCGGCGCCGACGACAGCTGCGCGAGGTACGGCCGCGCGGCGTGGACGAGGGCCGCCTGCCCCTCCGCGGAGGTCGGTGCGTGCTGCGCCGAGAGTTCGGAGATCAGGAACTCGGACAGCGGGGTCGCCCCTTCGAACAGCGCTTCGAACGCGGCCTTGCCGCGCTTGCGCACGAAATCGTCCGGATCCTCGCCTTCGGGCAGGAACAGGAACAGCGCGTTCCGGCCGTCGGCCAGGACCGGAAGGGTGTTCTCGAGGGCGCGCCACGCTGCCTTGCGGCCGGCGGCGTCGCCGTCGAAGCAGTAGACGACCGTCTCGGCGAGGCGGAACAGCTTCTGCGCATGCACGGGCGTCGTCGCCGTGCCGAGCGTCGCGACCGCATAGTCGATGCCGTGCTGCGCGAGCGCGACGACGTCCATGTAGCCCTCGACGACCACGACGCGGGCCGCCGCGCGGATCGCGTTCCGCGCGAGGTAGAGGCCGTAGAGCTCGCGCCCCTTGGAGAAGAGCGGGGTCTCGGGCGAGTTCAGGTACTTGGGCTCGCCGTCGCCGAGCACGCGGCCGCCGAAACCGATCACCTGGCCGCGCGAGTCGTGGATCGGGAACATGATCCGGTCGCGGAAGCGGTCGTAGCGCTTGCCGGCCTCACCCGCGATGACGAGCCCGGCCGTCTCGAGCTCGCGCGCGTCGTACTTCCCGAAGGCGCCGGCGAGCGGCTGCCAGGCGTCGGGCGCGTACCCGATGCCGAAGCGGGCGGCGATGTCGCCGGTCAGGCCGCGGCTCTTGAGATAGTCGATGGCGCGCGGCGATCCCTTGAGCTCCGCGCGATAGTACTTGGCCGCCGAGAGCAGGAGCGAGGCCAGATCCTCCGCCTGCTCGCGACGCTCCGTCTCGCCCGGGCGGGCCTCGACGCGCGGCACGACGAGCCCGGCGTCGCGCGCGAGCTCCTCGATCGCCTCGGGGAACGACTTGCCGCCGTGCTCCATCAGGAATCCGACCGCGGTCCCATGGGCCCCGCAGCCGAAGCAGTGATAGAACTGCTTCGACGGGCTCACCGTGAAGGACGGCGTCTTCTCGCTGTGGAAGGGGCAGCAGGCAACGTAGTTGGCCCCGGCTTTCTTGAGCGGGACGGACCGGTCGATGACGTCGACGATGTCGATCCGGGCGAGCAGCGTCTGTATGAAATCGTTGGGAATCATCGACTTGACGCTGGCCTCCCGGCGGGCAGGACGCCACGGCCGGCCCGCGCTGCGGGCCGGCCGGACGTTTCACACGGCAGGGAACGCCTTCATTATAGGAGATGGACCCGGCGCTTCCAGGGCGACTTTCAGTCGCCGCCGGGCGCCGTCCGACCAGCGGCTAGCGGGCGCGGTGCGCTCGGGGCTACCTGTTACCCGCTGAGCTTCGCCTTCACCCGCGCCGAGACGGCGCCCATGTCCGCCCGGCCGGCGAGCTTCGGCTTCAGCACCGCCATCACCTTGCCCATCCCCGCCATCCCGGCCGCGCCCGTGGCGGCCAGCGCGGCGGCGATCTCGGCGTCGATCTCGGCGTCCGACGCCTGTGCCGGCAGGTAGCCGTGCAGCACGTCGATTTCGGCGCGCTCCTTCGCGGCCAGGTCTTCGCGCTTGCCTGCCTCGAACTGCACGATCGAATCCTTGCGCTGCTTGACCATCTTCTCGATGA
>DASQBO010000300.1:0-6773 GCA_035635175.1 Casimicrobiaceae bacterium
TCACGACCATGGCGACGCCGGGCATCGCCGCGGCGGCGGTCGTGTCGATCGACACGATGCGCGCGTGCGGATGCGGCGAGCGCAGGAACGCCGCGTGGAGCTGCCCCGGCGCATTGACGTCGTCGGCGAAGCGGCCTTCGCCCTTCAGCAGGGCTTCGTCCTCGACGCGGCGCACGGCCTGACCGCTGCCGAAGCGCGCGTGGCGCGGGGAAGGGTTCGCCATCGTTCGATCGTCTCGCCGCACGGATCGGCGCCGCGGACGCGGCGACGTGGCGCCATCATAACCGCGGCGAGCGCGTCAATGGATGTCGCGGGACGGAACGGGGAAAGCGAACGCGAGGTGTGCGTAGCGCCTGCCGTAGCGGTTCGCGGCGGCGATCACGCTGTCGGCGAAGCTCGCTTCGACGCTCGCGAACGTCGTCACCGCGTCGCGCAGGACGCCGGACGGCAACGCCATTGCCCCCGCGGCCGAGAGTTCGCGCGACTGTGCGTGCACGAACTCGCCCCATTGATGCGCGAGCGCGACGTGGCCCGCGACGAGCTGATTGGTTGCATACGCGAGCACGGCGAGCGCGGCGTCGGCGGCGAAGAACGGGACGTCGGCCGAGAACGGAAGCGCATCGTCGCCGGCTGAAGTCGGGGCGGGTACGCCCGGGTGGGGCGGGGCGCCGACCGCGCCCGAGCCCTCGTGGGACAGGGGGTTCATCGGTCTCTCCGGATGGGTTTGTGCAATGCAGCATACCTTAGTTGGCCCTTCCTTCGGAAGCTTCAAGTCAAGATTCACGTCATTCCTGCGCGATTTTGGTGCGACGCAGCATCCCCCCTTGCCGCCCCCGCCTCGCGTCGGCCGGAAGCGCTGTATCGGCGAGACTGTTGGCGTCCGTCTCAACCGGGTGCCGACCCCATCCCCTCCGGAGGCTCCAGTGAAAACTTCCCGCCTGCTGTTTGCGCTCGTCGCGAGCGTCTCCGCCGCGAGCGCGGCCGACCTCGACGCGGGACGGGCGAAGGCCGCCGCGGTTTGCGCCGCGTGCCACGGCGCGCTCGGCGTCAGCGTGAGCGACGCGATCCCGAACCTCGCGGGACAGAAGGCGCGCTACCTCGAGGCGCAGTTGAACGCGCTCAAGGACGGCAGCCGCAAGAACCCGATCATGAACGCCATCGCCGCCCAGCTCAGCGCGGACGACATCGCCAACGTCGCCGCGCACTTCGCCGCGCAGCAGGGCGCCCCGGTCGGCACCGCGAAATCCGACTTGCTTCCGAACGTCGCGCGATCCGGCGTGACGTTCCCGGAGAGCTACAGGACCGCCTTCACGAAGTACCACACGATCAGCTTCCCCGACCGCAAGCAGGTCGGCTACTACTTCGCCAACGACACGGCGCTCGCGGCGGCGAAGGCCGGTCGGCCGTTGCCGGACGGCTCGGTGATCTTCGCGGAAGTCTGGTCGGCGAAGCTCGACGCCGACAAGAAGCCGGTGTCCGGCGCGGACGGACAATTCGCCGCCGACCAGCTGCTCGCGTACATCGCGATGGAGCGCGAGCCCGGGTGGGGCCGCGACCTTCCGGACATGCTGCGCAATGGCGACTGGAACTACGCGGTGTTCACGCCGGCCAGGGCGCCGCGGCCGGGCATCAACCAGGCCGAGTGCCTCGCCTGCCACAAGCCGCAGGACCAGGCGAGCTACGTCTTCACGCTGAAAGAGCTCGCCGCGGCGCTTCCCAGGTAGCTTCGGCCGTCAGGCGGAATTGGTCGCCGCGCTCACCACGGCAAGCGCGGTCAAGTTCACGAGCCGCCGCACCGTCGCCGACGGCGTGGCGATCAGCACGGGCTTGCGCGCGCCGAGCAGGATCGGCCCGATCGTGATCCCCTCGCCGCCGGTGATCTTGAGCAGGTTGAAGGAAATGTTGGCGGCGTCGAGGTTCGGCATCACGAGCAGGTTCGCCTCGCCCTTCAACGTCGAGTCGGGATGCACGCGGCGGCGGATCGCCTCGGACAGCGCCGCGTCGCCGTGCATCTCGCCGTCCATCTCGAGCGCAGGTGCGCGCTGCTCGAGGATCCGCCGCGCCTCGCGCATCTTGCGCGCCGACTTCGAGTCGTCGCTGCCGAAGTTCGAGTGCGAGACGAGCGCGACGCGCGGCACGAGGCCGAAGCGCCGCACGCCGTCGGCCGCGAGCAGCGCGATCTCCGCGAGCAGCTCCGCCGACGGATTGCGGTTCACGTAGGTGTCGCAGATGAACAGCGTCCGGTTCGGCAGCATGAGGCCGTTCATCGCCGCGAACACCGGCGCGTCGGGCCGCTGGCCGATGACGTCGGCAACGTGGCGCAGGTGCGCGTGGTACTTGCCGACGGTCCCGCACAGCATCGCGTCGCACTCGCCCATCTCGAGGAGCAGGGTCCCGATCAGCGACGGCTTGCGCAGCACCGCCTCCTTCGCGTCTTCCGGGGACACCCCGTTCCGGCCCATGCGCTGGTAGTAGAGCTGCCACGCGGCCTTGTAGCGGGCGTCGTTGTTGATGTTGACGAGCTCGAAGTCCTTGCCGGCCGCGAGGCGCAGCCCGAACTTCTCGATCCGCGCGGCGATGACCTCGGGCCGGCCGATCAGCATCGGCTTCGCCAGCCCCTCGTCGACGATCACCTGGATCGCGCGCAGCACCCGCTCCTCCTCGCCTTCGGCGTAGCAGACCTTGCGCGGCGCGCGCTTCGCGCTGTCGAACACCGGCTTCATCATGTGCCCCGAGTGCCAGATGAACTGCGACAGGCGCTCGCGGTAAGCGTCGAGGTCGGCGAGCGGCCGCGTCGCGACGCCGTCGTCCATGGCCGCCTTCGCGACCGCCGGCGGCACCGTCACCATGAGGCGCGGGTCGAACGGCTTGGGGATCAGGTATTCGGGGCCGAAGGTCAGGGTCTCGCCGGCGTAGGCCTGCGCGACGACGTCCGAGAGCTCGGCGTGCGCGAGCTCCGCGATTGCGCGCATGCACGCCTGCTTCATGCCGTCGGTGATCGACGTCGCGCCGACGTCGAGCGCACCGCGGAACATGAACGGGAAGCAGAGCACGTTGTTGACCTGGTTCGGGTAGTCGGACCGCCCCGTCGCGACGATCGCGTCGGGCCGCACCGCCTTCACGACCTCGGGGCGGATCTCGGGCTCGGGGTTCGCGAGCGCGAGGATCAGCGGATCCTTCGCCATCGCCTTCGCCATGGCCTCGGTCAGCACCTTCGGGCCCGACAGCCCGAGGAAGATGTCGGCCCCGTGGATGGCGTCCCCGAGCGTGCGGTCCTTCGTGTCGCGGGCGTAGCGCGCCTTGTTCTCTTCCATCGGCGACTCACGGCCCCTGTAGATGACGCCGCGGCTGTCGCAGACGACGACGTTCTCGCGTTGCAGGCCGACGGCGACCAGGAGGTCGAGACAGGCGATCGCCGCCGCGCCCGCGCCCGAGCAGACGAGCTTCACCTTGCCGATGTCCTTGCCGACGACCTTGAGGCCGTTGACGATCGACGCGCCGGCGACGATCGCGGTGCCGTGCTGGTCGTCGTGGAACACCGGGATCTTCATCCGCTCCCGGAGCTTGCGCTCGATGTGGAAGCAGTCGGGGGCCTTGATGTCCTCGAGGTTGATCCCGCCGAACGTCGGCTCGAGGCGCGCGATCGTCTTCACCATCTCGTCCGGATCGGTTTCGGCGAGCTCGATGTCGTAGACGTCGATGCCGGCGAACTTCTTGAACAGGCACGCCTTTCCCTCCATCACCGGCTTGCCCGCGAGCGGCCCGATGTTGCCGAGGCCGAGCACGGCAGTGCCGTTGGTGACGACCGCGACGAGGTTGCCGCGCGAGGTCAGCGTCTGCGCTTCGGCCGGGTTCGCGGCGATCGCATCGCACGCCGCGGCGACGCCGGGCGAATAGGCGAGCGCGAGGTCGTGCTGGTTGACGAGTACCTTCGTCGGCGTGACGGAGATCTTGCCGGGGCTCGGCGTCCGGTGGTACTCCAGCGCGGCGGTTCGCAACTGCTCGTCCATGAGGCCTCCTGCGGTTCCGCCTCGCCGGCGGTTCGCTATCAAACCACGGCCGACGGCTTCGCGCTAGGCGCCGCCCACCCCCAGGTATGCGCGCCGCAGCCGCGGGTCGGCGAGGAGCGCGTCGCGCTCGCCTTCGGCCACGATGCGGCCCTCCTCGAGCACGAACGCGCGCGACGCGACGTCGAGCGCCCGCGCGACGTTCTGCTCGACGAGCAGGATCGCGACGCCCTCGGCATGGATCGCGCGGATGATCTCGAACATCTCGACGACGATCAGCGGCGAGAGCCCGAGGGACGGTTCGTCGAGGAGGAGGAGCCTGGGATGCGCCATCAGCGCGCGCGCGATCGCCACCATCTGCTGCTGCCCGCCCGACAGCGCGCCGGCCGGCGCGTCGAGCCGAGGGGCGAGCGCGGGAAAGAGCTCGCACATCCGGGCGAGCGAGCGGGCGCGCCGGCGGCGCGCAGCCGGCACGAGGCTGCCGAGCTCGAGGTTCTCGCGGACGGTCATCCGCGTGAACAGCCGTCGCCCTTCCGGCACGACCGCGATGCCCGCGGCGATGAAGCGGTGTGGCGGCAGCGCGGCGAGATCGACGCCGTCGAACGAGAGCGTGCCCCCCCGGATCGGCAGGAGCCCGGCGATCGCGTTGACGAGCGTGCTCTTGCCCGCGCCGTTCGGGCCGACGACGCAGACGAGCTCGCCCGCCGCCACGGACAGCGAGACGCCCGTGAGGGCGCGCGCCGGGCCGTACCCGACGTCGATGCCCCGCGCCTCAAGCATGGACGGGCGCGCCCAGGTACGCGGTGACGACGGCGGGCTCCTGCATCACGCGCGCGGCGTCCCCGGCCGCGATGACGTCGCCGTGGTTCAGGACGACGATCCGGTCGGCTAGCGCGAGCACCGCGCGCATCACGTGCTCGACCAGCACGATCGTCGCGCCCTGGCGGCGGATGTCGCGGACGAGTTCGACCGCGCTGTCGATCTCGGCGGGATTGAGCCCGGAGAGCACCTCGTCGAGCAGCACGAGCTCGGGCCGGAACGCGAGCGCGCGCGCGAGCTCGAGGAACTTGCGCTGGTGCAGATTGAGCTCGTCGGGGCGCGCGTCGGCCTTGCCCGCGAGGCCGGTGAACTCGAGCCAGCGATCGGCCTCCCGCAGCGCCGCGGCGCGCGCAAGCGTCGCGCCGCCGAACATCGCGGCGACGAGCACGTTGTCGCGGACCGTGAGCTCGCCCCACGGCCGCGGAATCTGATAGGTCCGCGCGATGCCGATGCGCGCGATCCGGTGCGCCGGCCACCCGGCGATCTCGCGGCCGCGGAACACGATCCGTCCGGCGTCGGGGCGGTAGTGGCCGCTCACGACGTTGATGAGCGTCGACTTGCCGGAGCCGTTCGGGCCGAGGAGCCCGAGGACCTCGCCCCCGCGCACGTCGAGCGACACCCGCCGCAGCGCTTGCACCCCTTCGAAGGCCTTCGCCAGATCGACGACCTCGAGCACGACGGCGGCCCGAACGGGCGCCGGCGCTCCGGCCGGGGCCGCTTTCCCGGCCAACGCCGCCTGCGGAGAGTCGGCGCGCGCCGCCGGCGCGCACCTGCGCCCCGCCCGGCGCCCGAGCAGCCCGTGCGGCATGAACAGGATCACGAGGATCAGCACCACGCCGACGACCGCCTTGCCCGCGATCGCGTAATCGCCGGCGGTGAACGCGTACATGAGCGCCGTGATCGCCGCGGCGCCGAGAGCCGGCCCGGCCCAGTGCCGGGTCCCGCCGAGGACGCTCATCAGCACCACGGTGAGCGGCACCGTGATCGAGAAGGTCTCGCCGACGGTCACGTACGACACGAACAGCGCGTGGATGCCGCCCGCGACGGCCGCGAGCGCGCTCGAGAGCGCGAACGCGGCGAGCTTGAAGCGGAAGGTCGGGACACCCATGACCTCGGCGACGTCCTCGTCGTCGTGGATCGCGAAGAGCCCGCGCCCGAGCCGCGAGCGCGCGACGAGGTAGGCGACCGCCACCGTCGCGTAGGCGAGCGCGAGAGCGAGCAGATAGAAGGTCGACGAGGGGGTCGGTCCGAGGCTCGGCAGCGGCACGGCGCTCAGGTAGACGCCGGGGCCGCCGTCGATCGACGTGTTGAGGACGACCGTCCCGAGGACGAACGTGACGGCGAGCGTGAGCAGCGCGAAGAGCTCGCCGCGGACGCGCCGCACACGGAAGGCCACGGCGCCGATGGCGAGCGCCAGCGTCGCGGCGACCGCCGCGGCCGCCGGCAGCGTCCACAAAAAGGGGACGTCGTAGCTCGCCGCGAGCGTCGCCGTCGTGTAGACGCCCGCGCCGAAGAACGCGCCGTGCCCGAACGAGAGGTAGCCCGAATAGCCGGACAGGCTGGTCCACGAGGTGGCCAGCACCATCCAGTGGAACACGAGGTAGAGGAACGATTCGTAGAAGGGCGGCAGGCCGAGGAGCGGCACGAGCGCGAGCGCCGCCGCGAGCGCCGTGAGCGAGGCGACGACCTTCACGCTCGGCCGGGTCGTGCGACCAGGAGCAGGATCAGCAGCGAGAACGAGACGACCGGCGCCCACGAGGGCGCGGTCACCGTCATCGTCACCGCCTCGCTCACGCCGATGACGATGCCCGCGACGAGCGGCCCGAGCGCCCGGCCCGGCCCGCCCATCATCACGACGGCGAAGATGACGCCGATCCACGCGTAGATCTGCGCCGGCGCGAGGGTCTGCGACAGCGCGAGGCACACTCCGGCCGCACCCGCGAGCGC
>DASQBO010000301.1:0-4831 GCA_035635175.1 Casimicrobiaceae bacterium
CCACGATTCGCACGCCGAGCGCCTGCTCGCGCGGGAGAAGGCGGCCTGGGAGGCACGTCGCCAGCAGGAGCTGGAGACCGTGCAGAAGGCCGCACCCGCGGCGACAGCAGCGCCTGCGCCGGCGCCCGCCACCGGCGAGGCGGCGCCCGCGGCCGCGCCGGAGGAGCCCACGCATGCGTCCGACGACCCGTGGATCGAGACCGCACGCTGCCCGAGCTGCAACGAGTGCCAGAACATCAACGACCGGATGTTCGCGTACAACGACAACAAGCAGGCCTACATCAAGGACATCACGGCCGGCACGTATCGGCAGCTGGTCGAAGCCGCCGAGGTCTGCCAGGTTGCGATCATCCACCCGGGCAAGCCGCGCGATCCGAACGAGCCCGGGCTCGCGGAGCTGATCGAGCGCGCGAAACCGTTCCAATAGGGACGGTCTCATGCGGGTGCCGGCGTTTCTTCGCCGGCGCTGCGGACGCTGTGTTCGGCTACGCTTGCGGAACGACGCGAGCGTCTTCGCCGTTGCCTTCGGGACACGCTGACCGGGCCGCAGGTTCGGATTGGCGGGCTGCCTGATCCGGACCAGCACGCCGCCCTTCACGCGCACGATGATTTGCCGGCCCGGGACCGGCTGGTCGTAGCGCTTCTGCACGTTGTTGCCGAGGTGCATGCCGCCGAGCGCGCCCGCCACCGACGCCACGTCGCGGCCAGCGCCAGGTGCCTGTGCTGCGACGCAGCAGAGCCTCGGCGTCACAAGACCATGAATCGAGTGATACTTTTCTCGGCGACGGCTCAGGCGTAGCATTCGCGGCTGCGAATGCGGTCGGGCGCGAAACGTGCTTCCTCGTTTCCGCGCGGCAATCAGAACAACGACCTGACGCGGCCACTGGAGAGAAATCGTTTGAAGCCGACGGATATCGCGCAACCCGACTATTTTCACAAGGTCGTCGACTGCCAGTGGGCGTGCCCGGCCCACACTCCGGTCCCCGAGTACATCCGGCTGATCGCGGCGGGCCGCTACGCGGACGCGTATCTCGTCAACTGGGAATCCAACGTCTTCCCCGGCATTCTCGGGCGGACCTGTGATCGCCCGTGCGAGCCCGCATGCCGGCGCGGCCGCGTCGAGGAGGGCGGCGACGGCAAGGGCAAGCCCGAGCCGGTCGCGATCTGCAGGCTGAAGCGCGTCGCCGCCGATTACAAGGACGACATCCGCGACCGGCTGCCCGCGCGCGCCGCGACGCGCAACGGCAAGCGGATCGCGCTCGTGGGCGCAGGCCCGGCGTCGCTGACCGCCGCGCGCGACCTCGCGCCCCTCGGCTACGAATGCGTCGTGTTCGACGGCGATGCGCAGGCCGGCGGGATGATGCGCACGCAGATCCCGAAGTTCCGGCTGCCGGAATCGGTGATCGACGAGGAGACGGGCTACGTGCTCGACCTCGGCGTCGACTTTCGCCCTGGACAGCGGATCGACTCCCTGAAGGCGCTGCTCGCGGACGGCTACGACGCGGTGTTCATCGGCAGCGGGGCGCCGCGCGGCCGCGACATCGACATCCCCGGCCGGCGCGAAGCCGGCGCGCACATCCACATCGGCATCGACTGGCTGTCGAGCGTGTCGTTCGGCCACACGACGTCGATCGGCAAGCGCGTCGTCGTGCTGGGCGGCGGCAACACGGCGATGGACTGCTGCCGCAGCTCGCGGCGCCTGGGCGGCGAGGACGTGCAGGTGGTCGTGCGCTCCGGCTTTGACGAGATGAAGGCGTCGCCGTGGGAGAAGGAGGATGCCATGCACGAGGGCATCCCCATCCACAACTATCTCGTGCCCAAGGCGTTCACGCACGAGGGCGGCAAGCTGACCGGCGTCACGTTCGAGAAGGTCGAGGCGAGGAAGGACGCGAAGGGACGCCGCCAGCTCGTGCCGACCGGCGAGCCCGACGTCCATTTCCCGTGCGACGACGTGCTGGTCGCCATCGGGCAGGAGAACGCGTTCCCCTGGATCGAGCGCGACCTCGGCATCGAGTTCGACGGCCACGGCATGCCGGTCGTCGACCCCGTTACGATGGCGTCGACGCGCGCCGGCGTCTTCTTCGGCGGCGACGCGGCGCTCGGCCCCAAGAACATCATCTGGGCCGTCGCGCACGGCCACGCGGCGGCGATCTCGATCGACCTCCTCTGCCGCGGCGAGGACGTGACGAAGCGCCCGCCGCCGCACACGAGCCTCGTGTCGCAGAAGATGGGGATCCACGAGTGGAGCTACGACAACGCGATCGTGCCTGCGCACCGCTTCCGCGTGCCGCTCAAGGACACGAAGCTCGCGCTGAAGAGCATCAAGATCGAGGTCGAGCTGGGCTATGACCCGAAGCTCGCGTTCGCCGAGGCGCAGCGCTGCCTCAACTGCGACGTGCAGACGGTCTTCACCGACCGCCTCTGCATCGAGTGCGACGCGTGCGTCGACATCTGCCCGATGGACTGCATCAACTTCACCGCGAACGGCGAGGAGGCCGACCTGCGGCAGCGGCTGCGCGTGCCCGCCGACGATCCTGCGCAGGACCTCTACGTGTCGGGTCCGCTCAAGACCGGCCGCGTGATGGTGAAGGACGAGGACGTGTGCCTGCACTGCGGCCTGTGCGCCGAGCGCTGCCCGACCGGCGCGTGGGACATGCAGAAGTTCCTGCTCGACGTCGCGCACGCGAGCGACCGCTGCCGCCCGCGGACGACGGCGGCCGAGCGCCGGCGCGAAGGCGCGCTGGCCGCGGAGTGACCATCGTGGACGCAAAAGTCGCCCCGAGCCGCGTCAACGACTTCGTCGTCAAGTTCGCGAACGTCAACGGCTCGGGCTCGGCCTCCGCCAACGGGCTCTTCGCGCGCGCGATCCTGCGGATGGGCGTGCCGGTGTCGGCCCGCAACATCTTCCCGTCGAACATCCAGGGGCTGCCGACCTGGTACGAGGTGCGCGTCACCGAGGCCGGGTGGCGCGGCCGCCGCGGCGGCGTCGACCTGATGGTCGCGATGAACCCGCAGACGTGGGACAAGGACCTGGCCGAGCTCGACGCCGGCGGCGTGCTGTTCTACGACTCGACGCGGCCGGTTCCGCGCTCGCGGATGCGCGAGGACGTCACGGTCGTCGGAATGCCGCTGACCGCGATCTGCAACGCCGAGTACGCCGATGCGCGGCAGCGGCAGCTGTTCAAGAACATCATCTACCTGGGCGCGCTCGCGGCGCTCCTCGACATCGAGGTCGCGGAGGTCGAGAAGCTGATCGCCGAGCAGTACAAGGGCAAGGAAGCGCTGCTCGAGCCCAACCGCAAGGCGCTGCACATGGGGCGCGACTACGCGCTCGCGAACTTCGCGTGCCCGCTGCCGATCCGCGTGCGGCGCGCGAGCGCCGTCGGCGACCGGATCTTCATCGACGGCAACAGCGCGGCGGCGCTGGGCTGCGTCTACGGCGGTGCGACCGTCTGCGCGTGGTACCCGATCACGCCGTCGTCGTCGCTCGCCGAAGCGTTCCAGAAGCACTGCCGCAAGCTCCGCGTCGACAAGGCGACCGGCAAGCACAAGTACGCGATCGTGCAGGCCGAGGACGAACTCGCCTCGATCGGCATGGTCATCGGAGCCGCGTGGAACGGCGCGCGCGCCTTCACCGCGACGTCGGGACCCGGCATCTCGCTGATGCAGGAGTTCATCGGGCTCGCGTATTTCGCCGAGATCCCCGCGGTGCTCTTCGACATCCAGCGCGGCAGCCCGTCCACCGGCATGCCGACGCGGACGCAGCAGGCCGACCTGCTCTCGTGCGCGTACGCGTCGCACGGGGACACGAAGCACGTGCTGCTCTTCCCCGAGGACCCGACCGAGTGCTTCACGATGGCGGCGGACGCCCTCGACCTCGCGGACCGCCTGCAGACGCCGATCTTCGTGCTCTCCGACCTCGACATCGGGATGCAGGACTGGCTGACCGCGCCGTTCCAGTGGGACGACGCGCGCAGGCTCGACCGCGGCAAGGTGATGACCCGCGCCGAGCTGGATGCCGGCAAGGATTTCGGGCGCTACCTCGACGTCGACGGCGACGGCATTCCGTACCGGACCTATCCGGCAACGCACCCGACCAAGGGCTCGTTCTTCACGCGCGGGACGAGCAAGGACCGGTACGCCCGCTACACCGAAGAAGGCCCGGCCTACGTCGACAACATGCAGCGGCTGCTGCGCAAATTCGAGACGGCGAAGACGCTCGTTCCGGCGCCGGTGATCGAGAAGGCGGCCGCGCCGACGCGCGCCGGGGTGATCTGGTTCGGCTCGACCGGCGCGGCGATGGCCGAGTCGCTCGCGGCGCTCGCGGACGACGGCATCCACCTCGACCGGATGCGGATCCGCGCCTTCCCGTTCGCCGACGCGGTCGCCGACTTCGTCGCCGCGCACGACAAGGTGTTCGTCGTCGAGCAGAACCGCGACGCGCAGCTCCGGACGCTGCTCGTCAACGAGTGCGGCATCGACCCCGCGAAGCTGATCCCGGTCCTGCACTACGACGGGACGCCGATCACCGCGCGCTTCGTCACGGGCGAGATCGCCGAAAAGGCCGCCGTGTTCAACGTGAAGCCGTTGCGTGCGAAGGAGCGCGAGGCCGGCGCCCGCAGCCAGAAAGTGGGCGACTGATGACGTATCTCGCGAAACCGAAGCTCCACCATCCGGACCTGCCGAAGAACGCGCTCGGCTACACGCGGCGCGATTACGAGGGCGCGATCTCGACGCTCTGCGCCGGCTGCGGCCACGATTCGATCTCGGCAGCGATCGTCCAGGCGTTCTACCAGCTCGACATCGAGCCGCATCGCGTCGCCAAGCTCTC
>DASQBO010000302.1:0-3522 GCA_035635175.1 Casimicrobiaceae bacterium
GTGGCGGAGACGCAGGGATTCGAACCCTGGATACACCTTTTTGGGCGTATGCTCCCTTAGCAGGGGAGTGCCTTCGACCACTCGGCCACGTCTCCGGGAAGGCCGCGATTGTACCGGCCGCGCGCTCGGGCCGTCAAACGAGCTGCATAAAATCTCGCGGTGAAACCGGGGCTTACGCGGCCTCGGGCGCCTTGTCGAGCTCGAACACGTGGTGCAGCACGCGCACCGCGAGCTCGAGGTACTTCTCGTCGATCACGACCGAGATCTTGATCTCCGAGGTCGAGATCATCTGGATGTTGATCCCCTCGTTCGCGAGCGCCCGGAACATCCTGCTCGCGATGCCCGTGTGCGAGCGCATCCCGATGCCGACGACCGAGACCTTGCAGATCCGGTTGTCGCCGATGATCTCGCGCGCCTTGAACACCTTGCCGCGCTCGCGCGCGAGAACGTCGAGCGCCTTCTGGTACTCGGTCCGGTTCACGGTGAACGAGAAGTCGGTGTGCCCCGACGCGCCGATGTTCTGGACGATCATGTCGACGTCGATGTTGGCGTCGGCGATCGGGCCCAGGATCGCGTAGGCGACGCCGGGCTTGTCCTCGACGCCCATCACCGAGATCTTCGCCTCGTCGCGGGTGAACGCGATGCCGGAAATGATCGCCTGTTCCATGGTCTCGTCTTCCTCGTACGTGATCAGCGTGCCCTTCGACGTCGTCTCGGGCTCCTCGAACGACGACAGCACGCGCAGCTTCACCTTGTACTTGCCCGCGAACTCGACGGAGCGGATCTGCAGCACCTTCGAGCCGAGGCTCGCCATCTCCAGCATTTCCTCGAACGTCACCGTGTCGAGGCGACGCGCCTCGGGCACGATGCGCGGGTCCGTCGTGTAGACGCCGTCGACGTCGGTGTAGATCTGGCATTCGGTCGCGGTCAGCGCCGCCGCGAGCGCCACGGCGGAGGTGTCGGAGCCGCCGCGGCCGAGCGTCGTGATGTTGCCCTCGGCATCGACCCCCTGGAAGCCGGCGACGATGACGATGTTCCCCGCCTCGAGGTCGGCGCGCATCGGCGCTTCGTCGATCGAGAGGATCCGCGCCTTCGTGTAGGCATTGTCGGTAAGCACGCGGACCTGGCCGCCCGTGTAGCTCCGCGCCTTGAGCCCCATTTCCGTGAGGGCGATGGCGAGGAGCCCGATCGTCACCTGCTCGCCGGTCGCGGCGACGACGTCGAGCTCGCGCGGATCGGGATTCGCCGACAGCTCCTTCGCGAGCCCGAGCAGGCGGTTGGTCTCGCCCGCCATCGCCGACACGACGATGACGAGCTGATGGCCCTGGCGGTGGAAGTGCGCGACCCGCCGGGCGACGTTCTTGATGCGGTCGACGCTGCCGACGGACGTGCCGCCGTATTTCTGGACGATCAGGGCCATCGTGTATGCGGCGGGAGTCGGGGGCTCGCTTGCGCCCGGTTCACGAGATCCGGCGGAAGGCGAGCGTCGCGTTGGTGCCGCCGAAGCCGAACGAATTGGAGAGCGCCCCGCGGATCGCCATCGGACGGGCGGTCAGCGGCACGAAATCGAGGTTGCACTGCGGATCCTGGTCGAACAGGTTCGCCGTCGGGGGCGCGATCTGGTCGCGCAGCGCGAGCGCGGTGAACACGGCCTCGACGCCGCCCGCGGCCCCGAGCAGGTGGCCGGTCATCGACTTGGTCGAGCTGACGGCCAGCTTCCTCGCGCGCGCGCCGAACGCGCGATTGACGGCGACGCACTCGGCGACGTCGCCGAGCGGCGTCGACGTGCCGTGCGCGTTGATGTAGTCGACCTCGTCGGCGTTCATCCCGGCGTTGCGCAGCGCATTGAGCATGCTCCGCGCCGCGCCCTGCCCGTCCTCGGGCGGCGCCGTGATGTGGTGCGCATCGGCGCTCATCCCGTAGCCCGCGAGCTCGCAGTAGATCTTCGCGCCGCGCGCCTTCGCGTGCTCGAGCTCCTCGAGCACGAGGATGCCGGCGCCCTCGCCCAGCACGAAGCCGTCGCGGCCCTTGTCCCATGGACGCGACGCGGTCGCCGGGTCGTCGTTGCGGGTGGACAGCGCGCGCGCCGCGCAGAAGCCGCCGACGCCGAGCGCGCTGACCGTCGCTTCGGTGCCGCCGGCGAGCATGACGTCGGCGTCGCCGTACTCGATGAGCCGGGCCGCTTCGCCGAGGCTGTGGTTCGCCGTCGAGCACGCGCTCACGATCGCAAGGTTGGGCCCGTGGTAGCCGTAGTGGATCGAGACGAGGCCCGCAACCATGTTGATGATCGAGCCGGGGACGAAGAACGGCGAGATCTTGCGGACGCCGCCCTCGCGGAACGCGCCGTCCGTGTGCTCGATCATCGGCAGGCCGCCGATCCCGGAGCCGATGCAGACGCCGACCCGTTCCTTGTCGCCCGCCCAGTCCTCGAGCCCTGCGTCTTTCGCGGCCTCCATCGTCGCGACGAGGCCGTAGTGGACGAACGTGTCGTAGCGCCGCGCCTCCTTGGCGGACAGGTACGCGCCGACGTCGAAGCCCTTCACCTCGGCGGCGATCCGCGCCGGAAACGTCGACGCGTCGAAGCGCGTGATGGGGCCGACGCCCGAGCGGCCGTGCAGGATCGCGTCCCACGCGGCCGGGACGCCGATGCCGACGGGCGACACGATGCCCAGACCGGTGACGGCGACGCGGCGACGGGTCATGGCAGCGGGGCTCTTGCAGCAGGAGCGGCGGGCGGTCGTGTAAGCGGCGCGGGACGCGGGTCGGCATCCGGCCGCGGCGCGACGGTGCGCGCCCGGGGCGCGCCGGCGGACGCAGTGTGCTGAGTCAGAACTTCCGAAGCAAAAGGAGCGGATGAAATCGGCCGCCAGGCAAGGCGGGAGGCCGCAGGCGTACCCCACGGTACGGCGAGGCCGACCAACGCAGCATGGCGGCCGATTTCGCCGCAAACTTGCGAGTGAATTTCTGACTCAGCACACTAGATCCGCGGCGCGGGCGAGGTCATTTCTTGACGTGCGATCCGATGTAGTCGATGGCCTGCTGAACCGTCGTGATCTTCTCGGCTTCCTCGTCCGGAATCTCGGTCTCGAACTCCTCCTCGAGCGCCATCACGAGCTCAACGGTGTCGAGCGAGTCGGCGCCGAGGTCGTCCACGAACGACGACTCGCTCTTGATCTCGCCTTCGGCCACGCCGAGCTGTTCGGCGACGATCTTCTTGACTCGTTGTTCGATGTTTTCCATGCGTCTCCTCCCGAGGGGGATTTCCGGTTCGGACAAAACCGGGTGATTTTACCAGAACCGCCCTGCCCCCCTCGTCTGCGCTGGCGGAGGGAGCGCCCAGGCTAGGCCATGTACATTCCGCCGTTCACGTGCAGGGTCGCACCGGTGATGTAGCCGGCCGCGGGCGATGCGAGGAACGTCACCGCGGCCGCCACGTCCTCCGGCGTGCCGAGCCGCCCGAGCGGGATCCGCGCGAGCAGCCCGGTCCGTTGCGCGTCGCTCAGCGACTTCGTCATGTCGGTG
>DASQBO010000303.1:0-2379 GCA_035635175.1 Casimicrobiaceae bacterium
GTCGATGCGGTCTGCGCGTTCGAGTCGGCGGAGCTGCGCGGGGTCAGCGGGGACGAAGCGCATGGAGTCGCCGTCGGGGCGGCTGCCCTCGATGACCAGATCGCCGTGCATCGCGAGCAGGAAGGGAACGGACATGTGCGCCTCTCCTGGGCGCTACGAGCGCCCTCCGCTGACCCAAGGCAGCCAGCCTGCCTGACTCCGGGTCGCTGTCAAGTGCCAGGCGGCCGAGCGTGCGATCTTGCCGCGCACGCCGATCGAGCGCTTCGAGGCGCCCGCGGGCTGCCGCGTCGCCCCAGCCGGCATGCTCCCGATGGCTTCGCTCGGCTGGCCCGTGCCCTAGCCCGAAGTTCCCTGGGCTAGCGCTTGCTTGACGGGCGGCGGATCCGCGCTGTGGCGCGGGTCCGCGGCCTCTTTCGTTGTGGATTCGTGTAGTCACTACTTCTGTCCGCCTGGGGCGCTATGGTCCGGGCGTGGGGAGGAAGCCTCGGCATTCGGGCGCGATGCACGTAGTGACGAGCAGGGTTCGGCGTGGGGATCGCGAGTACCGCTCGCATCTGTTGCGGGCGCTCCTATCGGGAGGGCGGCAAGGGGCGCAAGGAGACGCTCGCGAACCTCTCGCATCTGCCCGATGAGGTGATCGAGCTGGTCCGCGGCGCGCTGCAGGGCCGCCGCTACCTCGACGCCGAGCAGGCGTTGGCGATCGAGCGCTCGCTGCCGGCGGGCCACGTGCGGGCGGCGTTGGTGATGGCGCGCCGGCTCGACCTCGGGCGGCTGCTCGACCGCGCAGCGTCGCGTGAGCGCGACCTGTGCCTGGCGATGATCGTTCAGCGGGCGCTGCGGCCCGGCTCCAAGCTGCAGACGGTCCGGTCGCTGGCGCAGTCGACGCTGGCCTGCGAGCTCGATGTCACGGGCGCCGATGAGGACGACCTCTACCGAGCGCTCGACTGGCTGCTCGAGCGCCAGGCGCGGATCGAGGACCGCCTTGCCGCCCGCCACCTGCGTGAGTCAGAGCTCGTGCTCTACGACGCGTCGTCGAGCTACTTTGAGGGGCGCAGCTGTCCGCTGGCCAAGCTCGGCTATTCGCGCGATGGCAAACGCGGCACGCTGCAGATCGTCTACGGCCTGCTCTGTGACCGCCCGGGACGCCCGATCGCGGTCGAGGTGTTCAGCGGCGAGCGGCACGACGACGCGACGCTGCCGGCTCAGGTCTCCAAGCTCAAGACGCGCTTCGGTCTGAAGACCGTGATCGTCGTGTGCGACCGCGGGATGGTCACGAAGGCCAACCTCGAGCTGATGACGCAGCGCGACGGGGTCGGTTGGATCACCGCGCTCAAGGCGCCGCAGATCACCAAGCTCGTCAAGAGCGGCGATCTGCAGCTCTCGCTGTTTGACGAGCACAACCTGGCCGAGATCGAGGCGGCCGAGGACTATCCCGGCGAGCGCCTCGTCGTCTGCCGCAACCCGCTCGTTGCCGCAGAGCGCCAGCGCAAGCGCGAAGCGCTGCTCACGGCCACCGAGCGTGGTCTGCAGGAGATCCGCGAGCGTGTCGCGCGCGGCACGCTGCAGGGCGCAGACCAGATCGGGCTCGCCGTCGGTCCCGCGCTCAAGCGCTACCGGGTCAAGAAGCACTTCGCGGTTGAGATCACCGACACGAGCTTCAGCTACGCGCGCAAGACCCAGCAGATCGAGGCCGAGGCCGCCCTCGACGGCTTCTACGTGCTGCGCACCAACGTCGCCGCCGAAACGCTCCCCACCGGCGAGGTCGTGCGCGCCTACAAGGGCCTGCAAGCGGTCGAGCGCGCCTTCGGCACCTTCAAGGGCCCCGAGCTCGAGATCCGCCCGATCCACCACCGCCTCGAGGACCGCGTGCGCGCCCACGTGTTCCTCTGCACACTCGCCTACTACCTCACCTGGCACCTCCAGCAAGCCTGGGCGCCGCTGCTGTTCAAAGACGAGCAGCCGCCGCTCGCCCCAGACCCGGTCGCCAAGGCGACCCGCTCACCCGCCGCGCAGCGCAAGGCCCAAACCAAGCGCACCGCGATCGGCGAGCCCTGCCACAGCTACCGCAGCCTGATCGCCGAGCTCGCCACCCTGACACGCAACACGATCCGCCTGCCCAGCGCCCCAGCGACCTTCGACCAGCTCGCCAACCCAACCCCGCTCCAAGCCCGCGCGCTCGACCTCGCCGCCACCGCGCCCATCGACACGTAGTCACGACCCAGACACCCCAACCCAACCCACCAACGCAGGCGACAAACCAAATCTCGCCCACCCCACCACAGGGAACTTCGGCCTAGCCGATGGCAGCCGACACTCGCTCTGCTCAGACGCCTCGCAGGCGCCGGCGGTGGATCCCCCGAAGCGCAGCCACGTACAGCG
>DASQBO010000304.1:0-8374 GCA_035635175.1 Casimicrobiaceae bacterium
TGCGCGGATCGCGCGGCTGTTCGTCGAGCGCGGCGTCGCCAAGATCCGGCTCACGGGCGGCGAGCCGCTGCTCCGCCGCAACGTCGAGCGGCTGGTCGAGCTGCTCGCACGGACCGGCGTCCCCGATCTCACGCTGACGACGAACGGCTCGCTGCTCGGACGGAAAGCTCGGGCGCTGCGCGACGCGGGGCTCTCGCGCGTCACGGTCAGCCTCGATTCGCTCGACGACGCGACGTTCCGCGCGATGAACGACGCCGATTTTCCGGTCGCGAGGGTGATCGAGGGCATCGACGCCGCCGCGGCCGCGGGGCTCGCGCCGGTCAAGATCAACATGGTGGTCAAGCGCGGGGTGAACGACGGCGACGTCGTCGCGATGGCGCGGCGCTTCCGCGGCACGGGCCACATCGTCCGTTTCATCGAATTCATGGACGTCGGCGCGACCAACGGTTGGCGGATGGACGACGTCGTGCCCGCGGCGGAGATCGTGCACCGGATCGGCGCCGAGTATCCGCTCGTCCCCGCCGATCCGCATTACGCGGGCGAGGTCGCCGAGCGGTGGCGCTACCGCGACGGCGCCGGCGAGATCGGCGTGATCGCGTCCGTGACGCAGGCGTTCTGCCGCGACTGCTCCCGCGCGCGGCTGTCGACCGACGGGCGCCTGTACACGTGCCTGTTCGCGAGCGAAGGCTACGACCTGCGCGCGCTCGTTCGCGGCGGCTTCGACGACGCGCAGATCGGGCGCGCCGTCGCCGCCGTCTGGCGCCGTCGCGAGGACCGCTATTCCGAGATCCGGACGGCCGCCACGGCGCGCCTGCCGAAGGTCGAGATGAGCTACATCGGCGGCTGACCGCCGCGATTCCCCGTCGCGCGCCGGCGCGCCCACCGATGCACGACTCTGCCCTGATCGAGCTCGCCGACGCCCTCGCGCGGAACGGGAAGCGATGAACGCGTCGGACGCTCCCTATCGCCCGCTGCTCACCCACGCCGCACGGCCGTCGACGTTCACCGTGCGCGCCGTCGACGAGGCCGGCGCGCCGCGCGAGACCGCGATCGCCGGCGAGCATCCGCTCACGCTCTACGTCGACAAGCGGGAGCTGCTCACGCTGATGACGCTCGGCGCGGCGCCCGAGGCGCTCGCGCTCGGCTACCTGCGCAACCAGCGGCTCGTCGACAGGATCGACGACATCGTGTCGGTCCAGGTCGACTGGGACGTCAATTCGGTCGCCGTGACGACGCGCAGCGGCCTCGCCGACCTCGAAGCAAAGACGGCGAAGCGCACGAAGACCTCCGGCTGCGGCCAAGGCACCGTTTTCGGCGACCTGATGGAGGAGATCGACGCGGTGCGCCTCCCCGCGGGCGCGACGCTCACGCAGGCGGCACTCTTCGCGCTGCTCGACCGCGTGCGGCTGCACGAGACGATCTACAAGCAGGCCGGCGCGGTGCACGGCTGCGCGCTCGCCTCGCACGACGCGACGGGCGCCGAGATCCTGATGTTCGTCGAGGACGTCGGCCGCCACAACGCGGTCGACGCGATCGCGGGGCAGATGTGGCTCGACCGGATCGATGGCGGCGACAAGGTCTTCTACACGACCGGCCGCCTCACCTCCGAGATGGTGATCAAGGCGGCGCAGATGGGAATCCCGTTCCTCGTGTCGCGCTCGGGCCTGACGCAGATGGGACACGAGATCGCGGAGAAGGTCGGGATGACGATGATCGGCCGCGCGACCGGTCGCCACTTCCTGCTGTTCACCGGCGCCGAGAGGTTCGTCCGGTGACCGCGGCGGCGCCGACGGGCGAAGCGCGCGGCCGCTGCCACTGCGGGCGCGTGCGCTTCGTCGCGCGCTTCCCGTCGCGCTTCGTCGCGCACTGCCACTGCGAGAGCTGCCGCCGCGCGCACGGCGCCGCGTTCGTGACCTGGGTCGGCTTCCTTTCGCCGCAGGTGACGATCGTGCAAGGCGCGGAGCTCGTCGCCGCGCACGAGTCGTCGCCGGGCACGTTCCGCAGGTTCTGCCGCGCCTGCGGCACCAAGCTCTTCTTCGAAGGCGCGAAGTGGCCCGGCGAGACGCACGTGGCGCTCGCGGCCTTCGACGATCCGGTCGACCGCGCCCCGCAGGGCCATGCGTTCTACGCGGAGCATGTCGGCTGGCTGCCGGAACTGAAGGAGCCGCCCGCCGGATGATTCCCAGAGAGCGCGTGACCGGCATCGTGCTCGCCGGCGGCCAGGGCCGGCGGATGGGCGGCGTCGACAAGGGGCTCGTCGCGCTCGGCGGGCGCCCGATGGTCGCCTACGTGCTCGAGCGGCTCGCTCCGCAGGTCGCCGACGTGCTGATCAACGCGAACCAGAACGCCGAGCGCTACGCCGCGTTCGGCCACCCAGTCGTCGCCGATGCGATCGGCGGCTTTGCGGGACCGCTCGCGGGACTGCACGCGGGGCTCGCGCACGCGACGCGGGAATTCGCGGTCACGGTCCCGTGCGACTCGCCGTTCCTGCCCGCCGACCTCGTGGCGCGGCTGGGCGAAGCGCTCGCCGCACGGAACGCGGAGCTCGCCGTCGCCAGGACGTTCGACCAGCCGCATCCCGTGTTCTGCCTCGTGCGGCGCGCCGTGCTGCCCCATTTGGCCGCATTTCTCGAGGCCGGCGGCCGCAAGATCGACGCGTGGTACGCGACGCTCGCCGTCGTGGAAGTGCCCTTCGACGACGAGGCCGACGCCTTCCGCAACATCAACACGGCCGGTGAGCTCGCCGCGGCGACGCGGCCCTGACGGCATTCATTACAATGCGCGGGACGGCCGCGCCCCGCGGCTGCCGGAGCACCTCATGCCCCAGCCGATATCCCTGCGCGATGCGTCCTGCGCGGACGACTACGACCCGAACTCGATGCCGGTGGAGCGCGCGCGCGCGCTGATCCGCACTTTCCTCGCGCCCGTGACCGCCACGGCGCGGGTGCACATCCGCGAGGCGCTCGACCGCGTGCTCGCGGCCGACGTCGTGTCCCCGCTCGACGTGCCCGGCCACGACAACTCCGCGATGGACGGCTACGCGGTCCGCTTCTCCGATCTCGCGCCCGACCGCGAGACGACGCTTCGGCGCGTCGGCGAGTCCTTCGCGGGCAGGCCGTCGACGGCGACGGTAGGCGCGGGAGAGTGCGTGCGCATCTTCACGGGGGGCGTGATGCCTGCGGGCGCCGACACCGTGGTGATGCAGGAGCGCGCGAGCGCCGACGGCGATCGCGTGCGGATCGCCGCGGGGGCCGTGGCGAAGGTGGGGACGAACCGCCGCTTTGCGGGCGAGGACCTGAAACGCGGCCAGGTCGTCTTCGAGGCGGGGCAGCTCGTCCGCGCCGCCGAGCTCGGAATGCTCGCCTCGCTCGGCGTGGGCGAAGTGACCGTCTACCGGAAGCTCCGCGTCGCTTACTTCTCGACCGGCGACGAGCTGCGGTCGGTCGGGGCGCCGCTCGGCGCGGGCGAGATCTACGACAGCAACCGCTACACGCTCCACGGGATGCTCGCGCGGCTCAACTGCGACGCGATCGACATGGGGGTCGTCCCCGACGTCCCCGAGGCGCTCGAGCGCGCATTCGCGAGCGCCGCCGCGAGCGCCGACGTCGTCATCACGTCGGGCGGCGTGTCCGTCGGCGAGGCCGACTTCGTGAAGACGCTGCTCGACAGGCTCGGCGAGGTCGTCTTCTGGAAGATCGCTATGAAGCCCGGCCGCCCGCTCGCGTACGGCCGCCTCGGCGACGCGCACTTCTTCGGCCTGCCGGGCAATCCCGTGTCGGTGATGGTCACGTTCTACGAGTTCGTGCAGGACGCGCTGCGCATCCTGCAGGGCCGGCGCGCGATCGCGCCGCTGCCGACGTTCAAGGTCGCGCTCGCGGCGCCGATCCGCAAGGTGCCGGGACGCACCGAGTTCCAGCGCGCGATCCTCGCGCAGGACGCGGCAGGCGCGTGGACGGTGCGCACGACCGGCGACCAGGGTTCCGGGATCCTCTCGTCGATGTCGCGCGCGAACTGCTTCATCGTGCTGCCGGCCGAGACCGGCAACGTCGGCGCGGGCGAAACGGTCGACGTGCAGCTCCTCGAAGGTCTCGTGTGACCGGCGTTTGACGCGGGCGATCGGGCGCCGCTAGAATCGCCGCAGGGCTTTCGCAGACGCCCCGCCGCATCGCTGGCCTTCGCGCCATCCAAGCTCTGCTTCGTTGCTGCCACCGCAGCAGGAGGCTTGGAATGACGACCGATACGGCAATCTCCCCTCTCGAGCTCAGGCCTCGCCTCGCGGCGTTTCCGCCGCCATCGCTCCTCGACGTGCGGCGCCAGTCCGCGTTCGAAGCGGATCCGCAGGTGATCCCCGGCGCCGTGCGCCGTCCGCCCGAAGCCGTCGACGACTGGGCCGGCACGCTCGAGCCGTGGCGGCCGGTCGTCGTCTATTGCGCCCACGGGCTGGAGGTAGGCGAAGGGATCGCGGCGGCGCTCCGCGTCCGTGGCTTCGCGGCGACGGCCCTCGCGGGCGGCCTCGAGGCATGGCGCGACGCGGGCTTCGCGACCGCGCCGTGGCAGCGCCCGACCCGCTGGGTCACGCGCGAGCGGCCGAAGATCGACCGCATCGCGTGCCCCTGGCTCGTGCGCCGATTCATCGACCCCGCCGCGGAGTTCTTCTACGTTCCCGCCGCGGACGTGCGCGCGTTCGCCGCGGCGAGCGGAGCGACGGCGTACGACATCGCGGGCGTCGACTACGGCCACGCCGGGGCCGAATGCAGCTTCGACGCGTTCATCCGCCGCCACGCGCTCCTCGACCCGGCGCTCGCAGCGCTCGCGCGCATCGTGCGCGGCGCCGACACTTCGGCCCCGGAGCTCGCGTCGGAGTCGGCGGGACTGCTCGCAGCGTCGCGTGGTCTCTCCGCGATGTTCGCCGACGATCTCACGATGCTCAAGTGGGGGATGCTCGTCTACGACTCGCTGTACGTCGCCTGCCGCGACGCGCTCGCCGTGGCCGCGCGAGCGCCCGCAGCCCTCCCCGCATGAGCGTTGCCGCGCCCGCGCAGGCGGAAGCGGCATCCGCGGGCGACGCGGCGGCCGGACGGCCCGCCGCGCCGACCGCGGGCGAGGCGTTCCGCTACTGGCTCCGGCTCGGGTTCATCTCCTTCGGCGGCCCGGCCGGGCAGATCGCGATCATGCATCACGACCTCGTCGACCGGAAACGCTGGATCTCGGAGCGGCGGTTCCTCCACGCGCTCAATTACTGCATGATCCTGCCGGGACCCGAGGCTACGCAACTCGCGACGTACATCGGCTGGATGCTGCATCGGACACCCGGCGGCGTCGTCGCGGGCACGCTGTTCGTGCTGCCGTCGCTCGTCGTCCTGATCGCGCTGTCGTGGCTGTACATGGCCTACGGCGACGTCCCGGCCGTCGCCGGCATTCTCTACGGCATCAAGCCGGCGGTGGTCGCGATCGTTCTGCACGCCGCGTGGCGGATCGGTTCGCGCGCGCTCAGGCGCCCCACGCTGTGGGCGATCGCCGCGGCGGCGTTCGTCGCGATCTTCGCGTTCCGCGTGCCGTTCCCGGCGATCGTGCTCGCGGCGGGCGTCATCGGCTACCTCGGCGGACGCATCGCGCCAGGCGAGTTCGCCGTCGGCGGCGGCCACGGCGCGAAAAGCGGCGCGCACGCGCCCGCCGTCATCGACGACGACACGCCGACGCCCGCGCACGCGCGCTTCTCCGGCGTGCGGCTCGCGACCGTCCTCGCCGGCTGCGCCGTGCTGTGGCTGGTCGCGCTCGCGCTGCTCGTCGCGAGCTACGGCCCCGGCTCGCCGCTGCCGCAGATGGCGTGGTTCTTCACGAAGGCCGCCTTCCTCACCTTCGGCGGCGCGTACGCGGTGCTGCCCTACGTCTACCAGGGCGCGGTCGAGACGTATGCGTGGCTCACGCCCGTTCAGATGATCGACGGCCTCGCGCTCGGCGAGACGACGCCCGGCCCGCTGATCATGGTCGTGGCGTTCGTCGGCTTCGTCGGCGGCTGGACCAAGGCGCTCTTCGGCCCCGACGCGCTCGCGCTCGCCGGTGTCGCCGGCGCATGCGTCGCGACGTTCTTCACGTTCCTGCCCTCGTTCCTGTTCATCCTGGCCGGCGGGCCGCTGGTCGAGTCGACGCACGGCCAGATCCGATTCACCGCGCCCCTGTCGGGCATCACGGCGGCCGTCGTCGGCGTCATCGTCAATCTGGCCGCGTTCTTCGCGTGGCACGTGCTCTGGCCGCACGGATGGGTCGAGGGCAGCCGGCTCGCGGGCCTGGATCCCGCGTCGCTCGCCATCGGCGTCGCGGCGGCGGTCGCGCTGTTCCGCTTCAAGGCCGGGGTGATTCCTGTCATCCTCGCGTGCGGCGCCGTCGGCCTGGCCGTGCGGCTCGCCGGTTTCGGTCCCTGACCCTCGTCGCAAGCTCACATGTCCTCGCTCCGGCACCTGCTCGAACGCAACCGCGCGTGGGCCGCGCGCCTGCGCGTCCAGCGTCCCGGTTTCTTCGCCGAGCTGGCCCAGCAGCAGTCGCCGAAATACCTGTGGATCGGCTGCGCGGACAGCCGCGTGCCCGCGACCGACATCACCGACCTCGCGCCCGGGGAGATCTTCGTCCACCGCAACGTCGCGAACGTCGTCGTGCACACCGACCTCAACTGCCTGTCGGTGCTGCAATTCGCAATCGACGTGCTGAAGGTCGAGCACGTGATCGTCGTCGGCCACTACGGCTGCGGCGGCGTGCAGGCGGCCTACGAGGGCAAGCCGCTCGGGCTCATCGACAACTGGCTCCGGCACGTCCAGGACGTCGCGGTGCTCCACGCCGCGATGCTCGAGGCGCTCCCCGACGCCGCGACGCGCGTCGACCGCCTCTGCGAGCTCAACGTGATCGAGCAGGCGCGGCACGTCGCGCGCACGACGGTCGTGCAGGATGCGTGGCAGCGCGGCCAGCCGCTCACGCTGCATGCGTGGATCTACCGCCTCCAGGACGGCCTCGTGCGCGACCTCGGTCTCGAGGCCGACAGCCCCAAGGCGCTCGCCGAACTCTACCCCCGCGCGCTGGCGGGGCTCGGCGCGGCGCAGGGAAGCGCTTCCTAGCCCCGTCAGCGCCGCGTCGCGGAGACGACGCCGGGCACGTCGCGGACGAGCGCGAGCGCGCGCCCGAGCGCGTCCAGGCTCCTCACTTCGAGCGTGAACGCCATCCGCGTGCGCATGTCGCGCGTCAGCGTGTTGGCGGCCGTCACGTTGATCCGCTCGCGCGACAGGACCTCGGACACGTCGCGCAGCAGCCCCTGCCGGTCCGCGGCCTCGAGCACGACGTCGACCGGGAACACTTCGTCGCGCGGCGCGCCCCAGTCCGCCGTGATGAGTCGCTCGGGCTCGCGCGCGCGGAGCCGCGCGACGTTCGTGCAGCCCTGGCGATGGATCGTCACCCCCTTGCCACGGGTGACGAAGCCGACGATCGCGTCCGGCGGCGCCGGCTTGCAGCATCGCGCGAGCACGGTCATCAGCCGATCGACGCCGACGACGAGAATGCCGCTGCCTGCGCCGGCGGCCTTGCTCTGCCTGAGCAGCCCGGGCTCGGGCTCGGCCTCGGGGGCGGCCGCCGCCGGCTGCACGACCGCCTTGATCGCCGTCTGCAGCTGGCGCGCGTTGATCTCCTCGCGGCCGACCGCGGCGAAGAGGTCGTCCGCGCGCTCGTAGCCGGCTTTCGCGGCGACCGTGTCGAGATTCACCGCGGTCGCGCCGGCGCGCGCGAGCTCGCGCTCGACCGCGGCGCGACCATGCGCGAGCGTCTCCTCCTGCTGCTGCTGCTTGAACCACTGCCGGACCTTCGTCCGCGCGCGGTGGCTCGTCACGTAGCCGAGCTCGGGGTTGACCCAGTCGCGCGAAGGGCCGCCCTGCTTCGCCGCGACGATCTCGACGCGCTGGCCGTTCTTGAGCGGATGGTTGAGCGGCACCATCGCGCCGTCGACCCGCGCGCCGCGGCAGCGGTGGCCGAGGCTCGTGTGCACCGCGTAGGCGAAATCGACCGGCGTGGCCCCCTTCGGCAGGTCGACGACCTTGCCCTGCGGCGTCAGCACGTAGATCGTGTCGGTGAACAGGCTCGTGCGGAACGCGGCGAGGGTGTCGGTGACGCCGGCGACGCTGTCCTTCCAGTCGAGCACCTGCCGAAGCCACGCGAGCCGGTCCTCGAAGCCGGGATCGCGGCGCACACCCTTCTGCGCCCCTTCCTTGTAGCGCCAGTGCGCGGCGACGCCGTACTCCGACTCCTGGTGCATGTCGAACGTGCGGATCTGCACCTCGAGCGCCTTGCCCTCGGGACCGATCACCGCGGTGTGCAGCGAGCGGTAGCTGTTCGCCTT
>DASQBO010000305.1:0-9314 GCA_035635175.1 Casimicrobiaceae bacterium
GGGCGGCAAATCGACGACTTCGATCTCGGCGTCGTCGAACACGCTATCCGGCACGGTCTCGCGCACGCGAACGCGGGTAAAGCTCGCGACGACGTCGTTCAGGCTTTCGACGTGCTGGATGTTGAGCGTGGTGAACACATCGATGCCGGCATCGAGCAGCTCCATCACGTCCTGCCAGCGTTTGGGGTGGCGGCTGCCCGGCGCGTTGGTGTGCGCGAGCTCGTCGACGAGCAGGATCGCGGGGTGGCGCGCGAGCGCCGCGTCGAGGTCGAACTCCTCGAGCGCGCGCTCGCGGTACTCGACGCGCTTGCGCGGCAGCACCTCGAGTCCGGCCATCAGCCGCGCAGTCTCCGCGCGGCCGTGCGTCTCGACGACGCCGACGACGACCTCGCGTCCGTGCGCGCGCAGGAGCTGCGCCTCGGCGAGCATCGCGTACGTCTTGCCGACGCCCGGCGAGGCGCCGAAGAAGATCTTGAGATGGCCGCGCTCGGCGCGGGCGCGCTCGCCCTCGATCCGGGCGAGCAGCGCGTCGGGGTCGGGGCGCTCCTCGCGGCGGCCGTCGGTCATCCAGCGATCTTATCCAACGCGAGATTGAGCTGCAGCACGTTGACCACGGGCTCCCCCAGGAAGCCGAGCTGGCGTTGCTGCGTGTGCTTCGCGACGAGTGCCCGGACGCGCGCCGGGTCGATTCCGCGCACGCGGGCGACTCGGGCGACCTGATAGTCGGCGGCGGCGGGGCTGACATGAGGGTCGAGCCCGCTGGCCGATGCCGTCACGAGATCGACCGGGACCGGCGCCGAGTTGCCGGGATCCACGGCGCGCAGCGCCTCGACGCGTCCCTTCACGGCGTCGGTGAGCGCGGGATTCGTCGGCCCGAGGTTCGAGCCGGTCGAAGCGCCGGCGTTGTACGGCATCGGCGCAGTCGCCGACGGCCGGCCCCAGAAGTACCTCGGGTCGCTGAACGGCTGGCCGATCAGTGCGCTGCCGACCGCCTTGCCGTCGCGTTCGAGGATGCTGCCGTTCGCCGCGTCGCGCAGCGCAAGCTGGGCGATTCCGGTCACGACCAGCGGATAGACGGCGCCGGTGACGATCGTGAGCGCGATCAGCATCAGGAGCGCGTCGCGGAACGTGCGAAGCATGGTCGCCTCCTAGACGAGACCGACTGCGGCCAGGATCACGTCGACGAGCTTGATCCCGATGAAGGGCAGCGCGATGCCGCCCGCGCCGTAGACGAGCAGGAACTTGCGCAGCAGCGGGCCCGCGCCGATCGGCCGGTACCGGACGCCGCGGAGCGCGAGCGGAATCAGCGCGATGATGATGAGGGCATTGAAGATCACTGCCGAGAGGATCGCGGAGGCCGGCGTCGCGAGTCCCATCACGTTCAGCACGCCGAGCTGCGGATACGTGGTGACGAACGCTGCCGGGATGATCGCGAAGTACTTGGCGACGTCGTTCGCGATCGAGAACGTGGTGAGCGCGCCGCGCGTCATCAGCATCTGCTTGCCGATCTCGACGACCTCGATCAGCTTCGTCGGATTGGAGTCGAGGTCGACCATGTTGCCGGCCTCCTTCGCCGCCTGCGTGCCGGTGTGCATCGCGACGGCGACGTCGGCCTGGGCGAGCGCCGGCGCGTCGTTCGTGCCGTCGCCGGTCATCGCCACCATCCGACCCTCGTCCTGATGGCGGCGGATCAAGGCGAGTTTCGCTTCGGGTGTCGCCTCGGCGAGGAAGTCGTCTACGCCGGCCTCGGCAGCGATCGCCGCGGCCGTCAGTCGATTGTCGCCGGTGATCATCACCGTCTTGATGCCCATGCGGCGGAGCTCGGCAAAGCGCTCCTTCATGCCACCCTTGACGATGTCCTTGAGCTCCACGACGCCAAGGACGCGTGCGCCGTCCGCAACGACGAGCGGCGTGCTGCCGCGCCGGGCGACATCCTCGACCAGCCTGCCGACCGCGGCCGGCATCCTGCCGCCGAGTTCCTCGACGAAGCGCGCGATGGCGTCGGCGGCGCCCTTGCGGATCTGGCGGTCACCGGTGTTGACGCCGCTCATTCGGTTCCTGGCCGAGAACGGCACGAAGATCGCTCCGAGCTCGGCGAGCTGCCGCTCGCGGAAGCCGAACTGGCGCTTCGCGAGGACGACGATGCTGCGGCCCTCGGGCGTCTCGTCGGCGAGCGAGGCGAGCTGCGCCGCATCGGCGAGGTCGCGCGCAGCGACCCCCGCCGCCGGGACGAATTCGCTCGCCTGCCGGTTGCCGAGAGTGATGGTCCCGGTCTTGTCGAGCAGCAGCACGTCGACGTCGCCCGCGGCCTCGATGGCGCGGCCGGAGGTCGCGAGGACGTTGGCGCCGAGCATCCGGCTCATCCCGGCCACTCCGATCGCCGAGAGCAGCGCCCCGATGGTCGTCGGAATGAGGCAGACGAGGAGCGCGATCAGCACGGTGATCGAGATCGGTTCGCCGGACTTCGCGGCGCCGACGCTGTACAGCGAGTACGGCAGGAGCGTCACCGTCGCCAGCAGGAAGACGAGCGTCAGCGCCGCGAGGAAGATTTCGAGCGCGATCTCGTTGGGCGTCTTGCGCCGCTTCGCGCCCTCGACCATCGCGATCATCCGGTCGACGAAGGTCTCGCCCGGGTCGACGGTGCAGCGCACGACGATCCAGTCGGACAGCACGCGCGTGCCCCCCGTGACGGCGGAGAAGTCGCCGCCCGACTCGCGGATCACCGGCGCCGACTCGCCGGTGACCGCCGACTCGTCGACCGAGGCCACGCCATCGATCACCTCGCCGTCGCACGGGACGAAGTCCCCGGCCTCGACCAGCACGACGTTGCCCTTGCGGAGCTCCTCGGCCGGCTGCGTCCAGATCGCAGCGCCGTGGCGTGGCTCGCGGAGCCGCTTCGCCCACACCTTCTGTCGCATCGCGCGCAGCGCCGTCGCCTGTGCCTTGCTGCGGCCCTCGGCGAGGGCCTCGGCGAAGTTCGCGAAGAGCACGGTGAACCACAGCCACAGCGCGACGGTCCCGATGAACCAGGCTGGCGCCTCGCCTTGGCCGCGCAGCGCGTCGATCCACAGCCAGGTCGTGATGAGGCTGCCGACGAAGACGATGAACATCACCGGGTTCCGCGCCTGGACGCGCGGATCGAGCTTGGAGAACGCATCGGAGATCGCCGGACCGATGAGCCCGGGATCGAACAGCGGGAGATGCTTGCGGGTCATGATCCGGGCCTCAGTGCGCGGCACGGAGCTGCAGGTGCTCCACCACCGGCCCGAGGGCGAGCGCCGGGACGAAGGTCAGCGCGCCGACGAGGAGCACGGTGAAGACGAGCAGCGCGACGAAGAGCGGGGTATGCGTCGCGAGCGTCCCCGGTCCCGCGGGCACCGACTTCTTCGCGGCGAGCGAGCCGGCGATCGCCAGCACGGGAATCATGAGCCAGTAGCGCGCGAACCACATCGCGAGCCCGAGCGCCGTGTTCCAGAACGGCGTGTTGGCGTTGAGTCCGGCGAATGCGCTGCCGTTGTTGTTGCCGGCCGACGAGAACGCGTAGAGCACCTCGGAGAACCCGTGCGCGCCCGGATTGGCGAGGCTCGTGAGCGCGCCGGGCGTGACGACCGCGATCGCGCTTCCGGTGAGCGCCACGAACGGCGGGATCAGGATCGCGATCGCCGCCATCTTCATCTCGAATGCCTCGATCTTCTTGCCGAGGTATTCCGGGGTGCGGCCGATCATCAGCCCGGCGACGAAGACCGCGATGATCGCGAACACCAGCATTCCGTAGAGACCGGAGCCCACGCCGCCGTAGATCACCTCGCCCAGCTGCATGAGCAACATCGGCACGAGGCCGCCGAGCGGCGTGAACGAGTCGTGCATCGCGTTGACCGAGCCGTTCGAAGCCGAGGTCGTCGCCGTCGCCCACAGCGCCGAGTTGACGACGCCGAAGCGGGCTTCCTTGCCTTCCATGTTGCCGCCCGGCTGCGCGGCGCTCGCCGTCTGGTCGACGCCCAGGCTCGCGAGCGCGGGGTTGCCGCGGCTCTCGGCCCAGGCGGCGAGCGCGAGCAGCGCGACGAAGACGATCGTCATCGCGGCGAGCACCGCCCAGCCCTGGCGCGTGTCCTTCACCATCGCCCCGAACGTGTAGCAGAGTGCCGCGGAGATCACGAGGATGGCGAGCAGCTCGAGGAAGTTCGACACCGGCGTCGGGTTCTCGAACGGGTGCGCGCTGTTGGCGTTGAAGAAGCCGCCGCCGTTCGTGCCGAGCTGCTTGATCGCGATCTGCGAGGCCGCGGGGCCGACGGCGAGCGTCTGCTCCTTCGCGGTCGCGGGCTCGGTGGCGGGATTGCCGTTGTCGTCCTTCACCGCCTGCCCGGCGGCGTCGGTCATCGGATTGTCGTACGTGACGGGCTGCACCAGCTCGACGGTCTTGTACGGCGAGAACGTCTGGACCACGCCCTGCGAGACCAGCGCCACGGCGAGCACGAGCGCGAGCGGCAGCAGGACGTAGAGCGTGGTGCGGACGAGGTCGGTCCAGAAGTTGCCGATCGTCGAGGCCGAGGCGCGCTCGAATCCCCGGATCAGCGCGAGCAGCACGGCCATGCCCGTGGCCGCCGAGACGAAGTTCTGGACGGTGAGCCCCAGCAGCTGCGTGAGATAGCTCATGGTCGTCTCGCCGCCGTAGCCCTGCCAGTTCGTGTTGGTCGCGAAGCTCACCGCGGTGTTGAACGCGGAGTCCGCCGAAACGGCGGGCAGCTCCTGCGGGTTGAGCGGCAGCCATCCCTGCAGCCGCTGCAGTGCGTAGACGGCGAGGATCCCGAGGATATTGAAGGCCATCGCGGCGACCGCGTACTCGGTCCAGCGCATCTCGCGGTCGGGATCGATGCCGCAGACCTTGTAGAGCAGCCGCTCGACCGGCGCGCCGACGCGATTCGGGAACGCCGGCCGACCTTCGTACACGCGCGCCATGTACGCGCCCAGCGGCTTCGCCAGCGCGATCAGGACGACGACGTAGAAAACGAGCTGCAGATATCCGTTCGCGGTCATTCGAACCACTCCGGCTTGAGCATCGCGGCGACGAGGTAGACGAAGAGCCCGACGGTCACGAGCGCGCCGGCGACGTACAGGACGCTCATTTGCCACCCCGCAGGCGCTCGAAGCCGTAGACGAGGCCGATCGTGACCGCGGCGAGCGCGGCGATGAGAAGCAGGAAGGCGATATCCACGACGGACTCCCGAAACGATTGCTGCCACGATAGGAGAAACCCGGCAAAGACGGCGTCAATTCGGCGGCCGGGACCGTAAACGGCGTGTATATGCTCGCGCGGGCCACGCGCGGCAACGTGCGTCCCCTGTGGCAGGACGTCGCAGCGGTTTCGTCAGCGCTTTCCGCTCGGGAAGGGAAGCCTGGGATGTGTCAGCGGCCGGGCTTGAGCGTGCGCACGCCTTGCTCGGTGCCGAGCAGGATGACGTCGGCGCCGCGCGCGGCGAAAAGGCCGACGGTGACGACGCCGACGATTGCGCCGATCTTCGCTTCGAGCGCGACCGGGTCGGCAATCGTGAGCCCATGCACGTCGAGGATGACGTTGCCGTTGTCTGTCGTGAAGCCCATCCGCCATTCGGGATGCCCGCCGAGCAGCACGAGCCGGCGCGCGACGTAGCTCCGCGCCATCGGGATCACCTCGACGGGCAGCGGAAACCTGCCGAGGACGCCGACGAGCTTCGAGCCGTCGGCGATGCAGACGAATTTCCGCGCGACCGCGGCGACGATCTTCTCGCGCGTGAGCGCGCCGCCGCCGCCCTTGATCATCGCGCCGTGCTCGGTCACCTCGTCCGCGCCGTCGACGTAGACAGGAAGCTCGGCGACGTTGTTGAGCTCCTCGACGAAGATGCCGTGCCCCTTGAGCCGCTCGGCGGTCTTGACCGAGCTCGCGACCGCGCCCTTGATCCGATGCCTGATCTTCGCGAGCTCGTCGATGAAGAAGTTCGCCGTCGACCCGGTGCCGACGCCGACGATCGCGTCGTCCTCGACGTAGCGGATCGCCTCGCGGGCGACGGCCTGCTTCATTTCGTCCTGGGTCATGGCACCGCTCCTTTCCTGCGGTGGCATTCTAGCGCTGCGAGCGCGTGACGCCCGTCGCCGCTCCGGGCGCTTCGATGCGCGTCGAAGCGAAGATGAGGCGTTCGACGCGGACAGCCGCGAACCCCCAAAAGAAGATGGGCAGCGTCGCCGCTGCCCATTCGACAATGCGCGACCGGTCTACTTGATCAGCGTGTAGACCGCGGCATGCGCGAGCTCCGCGCCCGCGCTGCTCTTGACATACAGCCAGGCCTGGTGATCGCCGGCGGCGGCGCCCTTGGCGGCGCTCATGGTCACCGTGACCTGCGTGGACGCCCCGGCGGGCACGAACGCGCTCGCCGTGTCGAGCGCATAGGCGACGCTCGTGTCACCCGCGTCGACCGAGAACGTCAGGAAAGTGTCGACGGTATCGAGATTGGTGACCGTCACGACGAGCGATCGCGTCTGGCCGCTGCCCGAGGGAACGGCGCCGTAGCTCACGCTGACCGGATCCAGTGCCACGGCGGCGTTGATCGCCGCGAGCAGATCCTCGCGGCCCGCTCCCGTGATGTTCACGTCCGTTTCCGGCGTGCCCGAGACGGAGCTCGTCTTCTTGAGCACTCCCTGCGCGGCGGTATTCACGGTGGCCGACCGGATCTGGGCTGCAGACCAGGAGGGATTCGCCCAACGCAGCACGGCCGCCGATCCCGCCAGATGCGGTGTCGCCATCGACGTTCCCTGGAAGAAGGCGAAGCACGGCGGCGTCGCGCAGAACTGGTATGGAATCGAGCTCAGTACGTTGACCCCTGGCGCGACGACGTCCGGCTTGACACGGAAGTCGACGTCGGTCGGGCCCTGGCCGCTGAAGCCGGCCATGAAGTCGTCGTTGCCGGTGATGAGGTATGCGGGCGATGCCGAGATCGTCGTCGGTTGGCCGTCGTGTGCCTTGAGACTCGCGCCGTCGGTGATCGACACGTTGTACGCGAAGACCGTCGGCTGGTTGGGCGTGCCGTCCTGGGCCATCCCGATGCCGTCGCCGGCGACGTTGTTCGAGACCAGCACGGCGACCGCGCCGGCGTCCTGGGCGTTGCGGATCTTGGTCGAGAACGAGCACGTTCCGCGCGCGACCAGCGCGATCGTGCCGCTCAGGCTCGCGGCGGGAAGCGACGTGCAGGCGGTGCTGAGTCCGTTGGCCCCGCCTCCCAGCACGGCCTTGAGATTGGCGGTCAGGTCGCTCGAGACCGTGGCGAAGTCGCCGGCGACGCCCGCCGCCGTCACGCCATCCACCGTGATCGGCGTGGCGATGACGTGGCCGACGGTGGCCGCGCCGGCCGTCAGGGCGCGCCTTGCCGATCCCGGCGATTCGACCGTGAAGTGTCCCGGGCCGCTGTTGCCTGCGGCGACCGCCACTACCATGTTCGCCTGGTCGAGGTTGTCGACGGCAACGGTGAGCAGGTCCTGGATGCCGCTCGCTCCGCCGCCGAGGCTCATGTTCGCGACGTCGAAGCCGTCGGCATAGGCCGCATCCAGCGCGTTCAGGATATCCTCCGAGCGCGCGCTCGCGATGCCGGCAGGAAAGATGTTGTAGTTGCCGAGCAGGGCGCGCGGCGCGACACCCGAGATCGGATGCGTGATGGCGACGCCGTCGACGTTCGCGGCCGTACCGTAGTTGCAGCCGACGGTACCCGCGACGTGGGTGCCGTGGGCGTCGAGCGCCTCGGCGGTGTAGCGCCGGCCGGGCGTCTTGTTGTTGAAGACCTTGGCGACGATGACCTTGTTGTTGGTGAAACGCGCGTCGCCGAGCTGCGTCTGGGTCGGGTAGCCCGCATCGCTGAAGCAGGGGTGGGTGAAGTCGATGCCGCTGTCGATGATCGCGACCTTCACGCCGTCACCGGCCGTCGGGTTGGGCGGCCCACCCCCGGCGTCGGTCCACGCTTCGGGCGCCTGGATGAGGTCGAGATCGGGATCGACGCTCGGATAGTAGAGTCCCTGATATTGGGCGCGCAGCACTTGCGGCGCCGCAGCGATGGTGGCCAGCGCCTCGCCGTTGAGCTTCAGGCCGACCGCGTTGAGCGAGACGTCGAACTCCCCGGTGACCTTCGCTTTCGGTGCGTTGGCCCGGAGCCACTGCTTGAAGTCGTTGCGCAGCGCAGACAGCTGCGCGCGGTACGACTTCACCGTCGAGCTGTCGAAGTCGATCTTCTTGCCCGGTCCGGGCTTCGTCTTGGAGTAGGTGGCGAGTGGTTCGCCGTTGAGCTGCACCAGCGCGTAGTCACGGTCTTCGGTCTGGCGGGCGACGGTCGCGTCGCTGATGGTCCGCGCCGCCTCGGTGGGAAGCGCGAACAGTGCGGCGACGGCCAGCGCTGCGGCGGTCAGGGCGGGCCGCCAGTTGCGTTGCGACAAAGTGGCACGAAGCACGGCTTTCTCCTTGTCGGAAGAAATGGGAATCGATCCGGATTTCCGCAAGCGGCGGACGACCCGCCGACGAAGGACGAGAATCCCTTGCGTCGCCGTCGACGTGCCCTTCGGATCTGCGAGTCTTCTGGAGAACGATGCAGCCGTCACCAGCGGCTGCCCAGCGTCACGACAGCCTAGGAGCCCGGCATGATCCTGTCAAGCCGGGAGGTTCGATACGTGGCGAACGCGATCCGCAGGGGTGGGGCGTCGTTGAATCGCACAGCTTTCACGCGATTCGGCAACGACATCGCGGAATGTTCGGCGCGACGGGATGTTGAAGTGGTGTTCACTTCCTCCGGGGCGGCGGCAGGTCCGTGCACACGCCTTCGAACGCCTCCGCGGACAGCCCGACGGATTCCGACAGCGTCGGATGCGGGTGGATCGTGCGGCCGATGTCGACCGCGTCTGCGCCCATCTCGATCGCGAGCGCGATCTCGCTAACGAGGTCGCCCGCGTGCGTGCCGACGATGCCGCCGCCGACGATCCGGTGCGTCTCCGCGTCGAACAGGAGCTTCGTGTGTCCCTCGTCGCGGCCGTTCGCGATCGCCCGTCCCGACGCAGCCCACGGGAACAGCCCTTTCTCGATCTCGACGCCCTTCGCCCTCGCCTCGTCCTCGGTCAGTCCGACCCACGCGATTTCGGGGTCGGTGTAGGCGACCGACGGGATCACTCGCGCGTCGAAGAAGCTCTTCTGGCCCGCCGCGGCCTCGGCGGCGACATGACCCTCGTGCACCGCCTTGTGCGCGAGCATCGGCTGGCCGACGAGGTCGCCGATCGCGAAGATGTGCGGAACGTTGGTGCGCATCTGGCCG
>DASQBO010000306.1:0-2446 GCA_035635175.1 Casimicrobiaceae bacterium
GACGAGGTACTTGTCGCCGGCGTACTGCTGCGGCATGAAGCTCCACTTGAGCCCGGTGGGGAAGCCCGCGCCGCCGCGGCCGCGCAGCGCCGACTTCTTGACCTCGGCGATCACCGCTTGCGGCGGCGTCTTCTCCGACAGTATCTTGCGCAGCGCCTCGTAGCCGCCGCGCGCGACGTAGTCGGCGAGGCGCCAGTTGTCGCCCGTCAGCCCCGCCATCAGGATGGCGTCCGGGCCGTAGTTCAGGACGCCGCTCGTCGCGTTCATCGGGAGCCGCCCCCCTCGGCGCCGCCCACGCCGATCTCGGCCAGCAGCGCGTCGAGCTGCTCGCGCCGCATGAAGCTGCACATCCGCTTGTTGTTGACGAGAAGGACCGGCGCGTCGCCGCACGCGCCCATGCACTCGCCTTCCTGCAGCGTCACCTTGCCGTCGGCCGTCGTCTCGCCGAAGCCGATGCCGAGCCGCGCCTTGAGGTACTCGGCGGAGTCGACCGCGTCCTGCAGGGCGCACGGGAGGTTCGTGCAGATCGTGATCTTGTACGCGCCGGTCGGCCGCAGGTTGTACATCGTGTAGAACGTGGCGACCTCGTAGACGGCGACGGGTGCCATGCCGAGGTAGCGCGCGACGGCGTCCATCGCCTCCGTCGAGAGCCAGCCCTTCTCGTCCTGCACGATCGCGAGCGCCGCCATCACGGCCGATTCCTTGTGGTCCGAGGGGTACTTCGCGATCTCGCGGTCGATCTTCCGGCGCGCGTCCGCGGACAGGAGGGAGTCGACGGTCATCGGTAGTAGTAGCCCGCGACGCGCCAGATCTCGCCTTCCTCGATCGACCAGACGAGCTGCTCCTGCAGCTTCTTTCCCTTCGGAAACCGGGCCGTGTATTCGATGATCACGTAGTCGCCGTCGGGCGCGCCCGGCAACTGGTGCGAGCGCGCGAACCGCTCGGCGGTCCGCTCCTCGAGCTTGCCGAGCGGCTTCCGCGCATCGCGCATGGCGGCGATGAACTTGCCTCGGGTGACCGCCGACTGGAGCTGCTTGGACGACAGCTCCCAGGCAGCGCCCGCCTTGCCCGAATCGATGAGCGCGAGCCACTTCATCCCGGCGTCGATCGCTTCCCGGTCGTCGCGCAGCGTCGGCTGCTCCCCCTGCGGCGACGCCGCCGGAGCGGCGGACGGCGCGGTCGGCGCCGGCGCCTGCGCGAACGCTGCCGGCGCGAAGGCCACGAAGCCGGCCGCGAGGCACGCGTGCAGACGCGAACTCATCGGTCGATCGACCCGAACACGATGTCCTGCGTGCCGATGATCGCGACGATGTCGGCGATCATGTGGCCGCGCGACATCTCGTCCAGCGCTGCGAGGTGCACGTAGTCGGGCGGCCGGAGCTTGACGCGGTACGGCTTGTTGGCGCCGTCCGAGACGATGTAGACGCCGAACTCGCCCTTCGGGTGCTCGATCGCGGCGTACGCCTCGCCCGGCGGCACGTGCATGCCCTCGGTGAAGAGCTTGAAGTGATGGATCAGCTCTTCCATGTTGGTCTTCATCGCCTCGCGCGAGGGCGGCGCCACTTTGTGGTTGCCGGTGATCACCGGTCCCGGATTGCTGCGCAGCCAGTCGATGCACTGCCGGACGATCCGGTTCGACTGCCGCATCTCCTCGACGCGGACCAGGTAGCGGTCGTAGCAGTCGCCGTTGGTGCCGACCGGGATGTCGAAGTCCATCCGGTCGTAGACCGCGTACGGCTGCTTCTTGCGCAGATCCCACTCGACGCCCGAGCCGCGGAGCATCGCGCCGGTAAATCCGAGCGCGATCGCACGCTCGGGCGAAACCACGCCGATGCCGACCGTTCGCTGCTTCCAGATGCGGTTCTCGGTGAGCAGCGTCTCGTAGTCGTCGACGTACCCGGGGAAGCGGCGCGTGAAGTCCTCGATGAAGTCGAGCAGCGAGCCCTGCCGGTTCGCATTCATCGCCTCGAGCGCGCGCGCGTTGCGCGACGCCTGCGCCCGATACTCCGGCATCCGCTCCGGCAGGTCGCGATAGACGCCGCCGGGACGGTAATACGCGGCGTGCATGCGCGCGCCCGACACCGCCTCGTACATGTCGAAGAGGTCCTCCCGCTCGCGGAAGCAGTAGAGGAACGTCGTCATCCCCCCGACGTCGAGCGAGTGGCAGCCGAGCCAGAGCAGGTGATTGAGGATGCGCGTGAGCTCGTCGAACATCACCCGGATGTACTGCGCGCGTTCCGGCACCTCGATCCCGAGCAGCCGCTCGATCGCGAGGCAGTAAGCGTGCTCGTTGCACATCATCGAGACGTAGTCGAGCCGGTCCATGTACGGCAGCGACTGGATGTACGTCTTGCTCTCGGCGAGCTTCTCGGTCGCTCGGTGCAGGAGCCCGATGTGCGGGTCCGCGCGCTCGATGACCTCGCCGTCGAGCTCCAGCACGAGCCGC
>DASQBO010000307.1:0-5436 GCA_035635175.1 Casimicrobiaceae bacterium
GATTCGTCGCGCAGGATGTACTGGTACTGCTCGGCTGCGCCGGTCATCTTGTTCTGCCGGCCGAGCGCCAGGATCTGCGCGAAGCCGACGTAGAAGAAGAGCCCCTCCATCAGGCAGGCGAACACGATCAGGCTCTTCAGGAGCTTCTGGTCGGCTTCCGGCGTGCCGGTCTTGAACGTCGGGTCGGTCAGCACGTCGATGTACGGGATCAGGAACTCGTCCTTGTCGCGGATCGACTTGATCTCGTGATACGCGTTGAAGATCTCCGCCTCGTCCAACCCCAGGCTCTCGACGATGTACTGGTAGGCGTGCGTGTGGATCGCCTCCTCGAAGGCCTGCCGCAGCAGGTATTGCCGGCATTCGGGCGCGGAGATGTGGCGGTAGGTGCCAAGCACGATGTTGTTGGCCGCGAGGCTGTCGGCGGTGACGAAGAAGCCCAGGTTGCGCTTGACGATGAGGCGCTCGTCCTCGGTCAGGCCGTCGGGCTTCTTCCACAGCTCGATGTCGCGCTGCATGTTCACTTCCTGCGGCATCCAGTGGTTCGCGCAGGCGGCGATGTACTTCTCCCACGCCCAGCGGTACTTGAACGGGACGAGCTGGTTGACGTCGGAGGAGCCGTTGATGACGCGCTTGTCCTCGAGGCGGACGCGGCGGAAGCCGTGCTCCATCGCCTGGCGCTCGACCTCGAGGTCGTGCACGGGCTCGCGCGACAGGAGTCCGCCGGCGGCGGGGCTGCGCGCCGACTCCGGCCCGGCCCGCGGCGCGGGGGCGGGAGCAACGTCGTCGTCGAAGGTCAGCATGTCGTGGTTCTCCTGTGCTGCGTTTTTCCTGGATCGAGGTCCGGACGGCGAATTTCAGCAGAGAGCCCCATTCTTCCGTCATTCCCGCGAAGGCGGGACTCCAGCGTCGTCACCGCAAAGATCACCGGGTCCCCGCCTGCGCGGGGACGACGGAGCCGGGGCCGGCAGATTCCTAGTGCATCGCGCTCAGCTTCTCGTAGAGGTAGTCGGGAGCGAAATCCGCGCCGTGATGCCACGCGATCGTCGCAAGCCCGTAGTCCAGATAGAACTCGGCGAAACGCACCCGATCCCTGAGCGCCTCGAAATTCTCGCCGTAGAGATCGTCCGCGAGGTCCACCACTCCTTTGCGTCCATCGTTGAATTCCAGCCAGACCTTGTAATCCCCGAGGTAACGCGCATCGATGACGTGCCGCTGCACCTGCTCGTACCGGGCCAAATCGGCCTCCTCTTGGCAAGTTGACGAACGCACCGCGGGACCCTGGCGCACCTCGCCGTTCCGGCGCTGCTCCGCCCGCGGACCTCAAGGCGCAACGCCGAGCCTCCGGCGCGCGCCCGACTGCTCCTCAGTCGCCCTGGCCCGACTCCAGCGCCGGCTCGAGCTGCTGCCAGCGGGGGGAGCTCGCGTCGTCCGATTCCTCGGTGTCGACGACGCGCGCGGCGGTCGCCTGGATCGCCGCGGGCCAGCGCCAGTGGCGCCGGCCGGCCTTGTCGGTGTAGGACTCCCACTTCTCAGTCTTCGCGTTCATCGCTTGCCCTCCTGTCCGGGTTTGCGGGGCGCTTCATCCATCTCCTCGCGGGGCCTGTCTGTGACCGCCTGCAGGTCCTTCCGCGTCTTGCGTGTGCTGCGTGCGCTGCTCACTCCTTTCCGCGTTCGACGACCGTCACTGGCACGCTTCGCAGTCCGGGTTGTCGATCGCACAGAACTTGGGCGCGTCGGTCTCCACCGGCGCGGCACTGCGCGGGCTCGCGGACGAGCCCATGCCCCCCGACGTCGGCACCGCGTTCAGCTCGCCTCCCTTGCCCGTCGACTTCTCCGCCGACGTCGCGGCCAGCGTGCGCAGGTAGTACGTGGTCTTGAGACCGCGCAGCCACGCGAGCTTGTAGGTCTCGTCGAGCTTCTTGCCCGACGCGCCGGCCATGTAGATGTTGAGGCTCTGCGCCTGGTCGATCCACTTCTGCCGGCGCGCCCCCGCCTCGACGATCCACCGCGGCTCCACCTCGAACGCCGTCGCGTAGAGCGTGCGGAGCCCCGCCGGAACGCGGTCGATCTTCGCGAGCGAGCCGTCGAAGTACTTGAGGTCGGCGACCATCACCTCGTCCCACAGGTTCAGCTTCTTGAGCTCGGCCACGAGGTGCTCGTTGACGACGGTGAACTCGCCCGACAGGTTCGACTTGACGTAGATGTTCTGGTACTCGGGCTCGATCGAAGCCGCGACGCCGACGATGTTCGAGATCGTCGCCGTCGGCGCGATCGCGACGCAGTTGGAGTTGCGCATCCCGTGGATCCGGATCCGCGAGCGCAGCGCCTCCCAGTCCATCGTCGCCGATTCGTCGACCTCGACGTAGCCGCCGCGCTCCTCGCGCAGGAGCTTCAACGTGTCCTGCGGCAGGATCCCGCGGTCCCACAGGCTGCCCTTGTACGACGAGTAGCGGCCGCGCTCCTCGGCGAGCTCGGTCGACGCCTGGTACGCGTAGTAGCAGACCGCTTCCATCGAGCTGTCGGCGAAGGCCATGGCCGCATCCGACGCGTACGGCGTGTGCAGGAGATGCAGGCAGTCCTGGAAGCCCATGATGCCGAGGCCGACCGGCCGGTGCTTGAGGTTCGAGTTGCGCGCCTTCGCGACCGCGTAGTAGTTGATGTCGATCACGTTGTCGAGCATCCGCATCGCGGTGCGGATCGTGCGCGAGAGCTTCTCGTGGTCGAGCTCCCAGTCCGCGCCCTTCTTCGTCATGTGCGCGAGCAGGTTGACCGACCCGAGGTTGCAGACGGCGATCTCGGTGTCGCTCGTGTTGAGCGTGATCTCGGTGCACAGGTTGCTCGAGTGCACGGTGCCCATGTGCCGCTGCGGCGAGCGGACGTTGCACGCGTCCTTGAACGTGATCCACGGATGCCCGGTCTCGAAGAGCATCGACAGCATCTTCCGCCAGAGCTGCACGGCGGGGATCCTCTTGTAGAGCTTGAGCTCGCCGCGCGCCGCGCGCTCCTCGTGGCGGACGTACGCGTCCTCGAACGCCTTGCCCCACTTGTCGTGGAGGTCGGGCACGTCGGACGGCGAGAACAGCGTCCAGTCGCCGCCCTCCGTCACGCGCTTCATGAACAGGTCCGGGATCCAGTTCGCCGTGTTCATGTCGTGCGTGCGGCGGCGGTCGTCGCCGGTGTTCTTCCTGAGCTCGAGGAACTCCTCGATGTCGAGGTGCCACGTCTCGAGGTACGTGCAGACGGCGCCCTTGCGCTTGCCGCCCTGGTTCACGGCGACCGCGGTGTCGTTCACGACCTTGAGGAACGGCACGACGCCCTGGCTCCGGCCGTTCGTGCCCTTGATGTGCGAGCCCATCGCGCGGACGTTGGTCCAGTCGTTGCCGAGGCCGCCCGCGAACTTGGACAGGAGGGCGTTCTCCTTGATCGCCTCGTAGATGCCGTCGAGGTCGTCGGAGACCGTCGTCAGGTAGCACGACGAGAGCTGCGAGCGGTGCGTGCCCGAGTTGAAGAGCGTCGGCGTCGACGACATGAAGTCGAAGGTCGACAGCACGTTGTAGAACTCGATCGCGCGCGCCTCGCGGTCGACCTCGTTCAGCGCCAGGCCCATCGCGACGCGCATGAAGAAGCACTGCGGCAGCTCGAACCGGCGGCCGCCGGCGTACTGGTCGACGAGGAAGTAGCGGTCGTAGAGCGTCTGCAGGCCGAGGTAGCCGAACTGGAGGTCGCGCTCGGGCGCGAGCGCCTTGCCCAGCACCGCCATGTCGTACTGGTTCAGCGCCTCGTTCAGGAGCCCGATCTTGATCCCGTGCTTCACGAACTGCGGGAAGTACTCGGCGTACTTGGTCCGCATGTCGTGCTGCGCGACTTCCTCGCCCAGCGCCTCGTGGCGGATCGAGTCGAGCAGGAGCCGCGCCGTGACGAAGCTGTACGCCGGGTCCTTCTCGATCAGCGTGCGCGCCGCGAGCACCACGCACTTGCGCACCTCGTCCATCGGCACGCCGTCGTAGAGGTCCTTCAGCGTCGCCTTCAGGATCCGCTCGGGATCGACGTCGGCCAGTCCCTCGCAGGATTCGCGGACGAGCTGCGTGAGCCGCCCGAGGTCGAGCGGGCGGGAGACGCCGTTCTCGACGACGACGATGCCCGCCGCCGGCGCTTCCTTCCCGCCCTTCGCCGACTTCTCCTGCGCGCGCTCCTGGGCGCGGCGCTCGCGGTAGAGCACGTAGGCGCGCGCGACCTCGTGCTCGCCGCCGCGCATCATCGCGAGCTCGACCTGGTCCTGGATCTCCTCGATGTGGATCGCACCGCCCTCGGGCTTGCGCTTCATCAACGCCGCGACCACGGCGTCGGTCAATTTCATCACCTGCTCGCGCACGCGCGCGGACGCGGCGCCCTGACCGCCGTTGACGGCGAGGAACGCCTTCGTCATCGCGATGCCGATCTTCGCCGGCTCGAACGGGACGACGGCGCCGTTGCGCCGGATCACCTTGTACTGCGCGTAGCGCGGATCGGACGCTGCCGTCATCGCGCTTCCGGGTTCGGTGGCCATCGGGCCCTTCGCGGGCTCTCGCGTACCGGTGGAAGCGCTCGTGACTTGCATGGGTCGGTCTCCTGGCGAAATCTTGTGGTTGTGACTGCCGTCGCCGCGTTTCGCTTCCGTTCGCCCCCTTTGACGCAAGGCCGAGGCGGGCGCGGGCAGTAGGGCGACGTGTTCGAATTGCCCCGGGGATCGCGGCCCCGGGACGGGCCATGTCCAGGAGGGGCGCCGGGATTCCGCTTGCGAATCAAAATCTACTATATCTTGTGTTCATGTGGCTCGCGAGCACAAAGAATAGTGGCGGGGGCGGGGTTTGGCAAGCGCTATTTGATGCACAGGAGGAGCCCGGCAAAACGACAACAAAAACAGGCGCCTGCAGCGCGGATTCGGGCATATCCCAAATCTTTCCACCGGTCGTCCACCGAACGGCCCACAGCGCGCCGGACCGACGAACGGTGACGGACGCGTTGCATCTTTGCGACAGGCGGAAGTCGCGCTGAAACGGGCGCCCGCCGTGTGCGGCGCAACATCGCCGCCCCCGCGACATGGGATGTGCTAGCGCAGCACGAACAGTCGCGGACCGGCGATGGCGACCCGGACCTCGCCCACGGCGGGCGGTACCAGCGCAAGGCCGGTCAGCCGACCGAACGCCGGAAGGATCGCGCATCGCGGCCCGACCACGAAGCACGGAAGCCGCGCGGAGTCGTAGGCCGGGCCGGTCAGCAGCACGCCGGGATGCACGTGGCCGCACAGAGCGAAGCCCGTGGGCGGTCGCGCGGGCTCGTGGCAGAGCAGAAACGGCGGGGCCGGATGCGGCTCGGCGACGACGTCGACGCGCCAGTGGCCGGGCGGATCGCCGGCGTTCGCGTCGTGGTTGCCGCGGACCACGGTGATGGCGAGCG
>DASQBO010000308.1:0-3685 GCA_035635175.1 Casimicrobiaceae bacterium
GAGAGCTTCTCGTAGATCTTCTGCGAGCCGGCGTCGCCGGGCCCGGTGCCGACCGCACGCACCTTGACGCCCGGGTTCATCGCCTCGAACTTCGGCCCGAGGTAGTTGTTGACGTAGTCGACCATGTTCTGGTCCCCGGCCGTGACGACGTTGAGCGTGGTCTGCGCGACGGCGGGAAGGGCCGCCAGCGCGAGCGCGGCGGCAACGAGGGAAAGCAGGCGTTTCATCGGGATCTCCTTGCAGTGGACGTGCAGCGTGCAGGAACGATCGGCGCGGCGGCGCGATCATCGGGTGTCGAGGACATCATGCGGCGTTCCTCGCGGGAAAGAGGAGCAGCGCCTCGCGCGGGACGACGACCGACGCCGCGGTCCCCTCCGCCATCCGCTCGGTCGCGTGCACCCAGATGTCGGCGCCGGCCGCACGCACGCGGTAGCGCCACCCCTGGCCGACGTAGATCGTCTGCGCGATCACGCCGTCGATGACGAGGCCGCCGTCGCCTGCGACCCCCGTGTGCGCGAGGTGCGCGGCGTCGCTGCGGAAATGGGCGCGAAGCCGCGGGCCGGCGCCTCCGCCGTTCGCCGCGACGTACGAGCCCGCGGCCGTGCCGACGACGTCGAGCGCGTTGTCGGCGCCCATGAACCCGGCGACGAACGGGCTCGTCGGACGCACGAAGATCTCCTCCGGCGTGCCCACCTGCTCGACGCGACCGGCGTCGATCACGGCGATTCGGTCGGCGAGCGTCAGCGCCTCCTCGCGGTCGTGCGTCACGTAGACCGACGTGATGCCGACGCGCTTCTGCAGCGCGCGGAGCTCGTGGCGGAGCTCGAGCCGCACCTTGTAGTCGAGGTTCGACATCGGCTCGTCGAGCAGCAGCAGCGACGGGTCGACCGCGAGCGCGCGGCCGAGCGCGACGCGCTGGCGCTGGCCGCCCGAGAGCTGCGTCACCGGGCGCGGCCCGAAGCCTTCGAGCTGCAGGAGCTTCAGCATCTCCGCAACGCGCGCGGCGATAGCGTCCCTCTTCCAGCCGCGCATCGACAATCCGTAGCCGATGTTGGCCGCGACCGTCATGTGCGGCCAGAGCGCGTACGACTGGAACATCATCGCCGTGTTGCGCTTCTCGGGGGGAAGCGCGGAGATGTCCCGGCCGTCGACGCGGATCGTGCCCGATTCGGGGCGGATGAAGCCCGCGATGGCGCGGAGCAGCGTCGTCTTGCCGCAGCCCGAGCTGCCGAGGAGCGCGATCATCTCGCCCCGCTCGACACCTAGGCTCACGCGGTCGAGGACGCGCGTCGCGCCATAGGCAACGCAGAGGTTCTCGATCGAGAGATATGCGGTCATGCGGGAGGGGCGGCTGGCGTTCGGGAGCGTGGCGGCGAAGTATGACGCTTCCGCGACCGGACGCGAACCCGGGGACCCGCCGGGCGCTCGGGCCGCCGATACGCCCGCCGATGGTGCGCCGCAGCACGACGAGCCGCCCACAACGGATCCTCGTCGTCGTCCTCGTCCTCGTCTTCGTCGTACCCCTCGTCCGGCTCGGGCTCGATGTTCCCGTCCCCGCCGCCGGGACCGTCCTCGTCTTCGTCGTCGTCCTCGTCGTCGTCCCCGGGATTCACCGTGGCGAGGGCCCGCCGGAACTCCACGGCCGCATCCGGGGGCGGGCACCCGGAAGCATCCTCGCTGTCGAAAGGCGCATGCATCGCCACGACGTTACCCCAATTGCCCCGGCAGGCTCAACGGCCCCCCGTCGCGTCAAGCACGGCCGCGCGGGCGCCGCGCCGCGGGTTCACAATGGCGTCACCGCTGCCGCTCACGGCCGCAACAGCAAGAACAAAGCGACATGAACGACTCGTCCCTTCGGGTGGAGCGCGCGCCGCAGCCCGCGACGCGCGCCATGGGCGCCCTCGCAAAAGAGCTCGCGGTCGTGATTGCCGCGAGCGGCATCCCGGGCCGCCTCGTGTTCGCCGACGGCAGCATCGTCGACGGCGGCCGCGATCCGGCGTACACGGTGATCTTCCGGACGCGCGCGGCGCAGCGGCGCGTCCTCCGCTACGGCCACGTCGGACTGCTCGAGGCGTACTTCGACGGCGGCGTCGACATCGAGGGCAGCCTCGCTCTCGCCTTCCGCGCGGGAATGGAGGTCGGTCTCGACAACGACCGCAACGCCCTCGTCTCCCTGCGCAACCGCTGGCACGAGCTGCGCTACTCGAACCGGTCGATCGCTCAGGCCAAGGCGAACGCGCGCTTCCACTACGGGCTCGGCCAGGCGTTCTACCGCCCATGGCTCGACGCGCCCGCGATGATGTACACGTGCGCGTACTGGAAGGAAGGCACGACGACGCTGGAGGACGCGCAGCGCAACAAGATGGACCACGTCTGCCGCAAGGTGCGGCTCGCGCGCGGCGAAACCTTCGTCGACGTCGGCAGCGGCTGGGGCGGGCTCCTGTTCCACGCGTGGGAGCACTACGGCGCGATCGGCACCGGCGTCAACACGACCACCGAGCAGGTCGCGGAGACGCGCGCCGAGATCGGGCGCCGCGGCCTTTCCGACAAGATCCGCGTCGTCGAATGCGACTTCCGCGAGATCCCGGGCCAGTACGACAAGCTTCTGTCGATCGGGACGCTCGAGCACGCCGGCCGCGACCAGCTGCCGGAGGTGATCCGCGCGCACGCGGCGGCGCTCAAGCCGGGCGGCCTCGGCGTAATCCACTTCATCGGTCACGTCGGCGACCGCGAGACCGAGTACTACATTCGCGAATACATCTTCCCGGGCGGCTGGATCCCGAGCCTCGCGCAGGCGATCGACTGGATGGAGCGTTCGGGCCTCGAGGTGCTCGACGTCGAGAACCTGCGCCGGCACTACGCGCTGACGCTCGACTGCTGGGCCGAGCGCTTCGACGCGGGGTGGGAGGCGATCCGAGCGCTCGACCCGAAGCGGTTCGACGAGCGCTTCCGCCGCATCTGGCGGACGTACCTCTGGTCGTGCGCCGAGATGTTCCGCTCGCGGCTCTCGCAGACGAACCTGTTCCAGGTGACGGTCGCGAAGGGCAACGTCGGCGACAACTACCCGATGGACCGCTCGTTCCTCTATCGCGCGGCGCGATGAGTGCCGCCGGGCCGCTGTAGTGGCGTCGCACGCCGAGCGGCGCGCGCAGCTCCTGGCGACGCTCGCCGGCGCGGCGTCCGGGCAGCCCCCGGCGATCGGTCTCGCGAAGTCGACGTCGAACCTGTTCCGCGACCGCGCGCGGCGGCCGCGTCCCGCCGTCGATCTCGCCGGCTTCGACCAGGTCGTCCGCGTGGACCCCGCGGCGCGCACGGTCGAAGCCGAGGGCATGATCCCGTACGTCGCGCTCGCCGACGCGACGCTCGCGCAAGGCTTCGTTCCGGCCGTCGTCCCGCAGCTCAAGTCGATCACGCTGGGCGGCGCAGTCGCGGGCGTCGGCATCGAGGCGTCGTCGTTCCGTCACGGGCTGGTCCACGACACGGTCGCCGCGCTCGAGATCCTGACCGGCGACGGCCGCATCGTCGCGGCGACCCCGGACAACGAGCACCGCGACCTCTTCCTCGGCTTCCCCAATTCGTACGGGACGCTGGGCTACGCGCTCGCCGTCACCGCGCGCCTTGTCCCGGCGAAGCGCTACGTCGCGCTCCGGCACCTCCGGTTCGCGGGCGCGGAAGACTGCTTCGC
>DASQBO010000309.1:0-3699 GCA_035635175.1 Casimicrobiaceae bacterium
AAGCGATCGCCGCGCTCGCGCCGCGCGCGGCCGTCCGCCTCGAAGGCGAGCTTCGCGTTACGTCGCCTTCGCTCGAGTGGGCGCGGGGCTCCATCGGGGGCGCCGCGCGGGTCCGTTGGAGCGACGCGCGCTTCGCGATCGGCGACGGGGCCCCCCTTTCGCTGGGCAACGTCGACGCGAATCTCGTCGCCGCCGGCGGCAGGCTCGCGGGTCCCGTCACCAACGAAGGCGGGGACTTCGACGTGCGGGGAACGATATCGCTCGCAGCGAGCGGAGCGCCGGACGTCGCGCTGACCCTGAGCCCGCGCAGCGGCGCGGCCGCGCAGGGGCGCTCGTTGCGCGTCGCCGCGCGGCCCGACGGGGGCTGGAACGTCGAGTATCGGGCGGGAATGCAGTGAGCGCCGCGGGGCCGTGTCCGTGCCCGCCGGGGCGCCCCAGGGACGCGGCGGCGCCCGAGCGCTCGCCGGAACTCTCCGCTGCGATCGACGGAGGCGCCTGGCCCGCGAAGCGGGGAGCGGCGCGAGGCGCCGTTCGGAGGGTCACGTGAGCCGCCGGCGCGGCCGTCCGCGCTCGCGGGCCGCCCCGAGCGTCCCGGCGGCCGCGCGTCCGAGCGGCCCGTCGCGGGTCCCGGGCATCGACGCGCTGCGCGGCGCCGCGCTCGGCCTCATGGTCGTCTATCACTTCGCGTTCGACCTCCGCTTCTACCGCGTCGTCGCCGCCGACTTCGAGCACGATGCGTTCTGGCTCGGCTTCCGCGCGCTGATCGTCACCTCGTTCCTGCTCCTGGTCGGCACGAGCCTCGTCCTCGCCGAACGCGCGGGCGCGTCGCGCGCGCACTTCTGGAAGCGCGTCGGCGTGATCGCCGCGTGCGCCCTCGCCGCGAGCGTCGGCAGCTGGATCGTCTTTCCGCGGACGTTCATCACCTTCGGCATCCTTCACTGCATCGCCGTGGCTTCGGTCCTGGCGTGGCCGTTCGCACGCCGGCCGCTCCAGGCGCTCGTCATCGGAATCGCGGCAATCGCGGCGGGCCTCACGCTCTCAGACCCGTTCTTCGACGCGCGCGCTTGGTCGTGGATCGGCTTTACGACCCGCAAGCCGGCGACCGAGGACTACGTTCCGCTCTTTCCGTGGGCAGGCGTCGTGTTCGTCGGGATCGCGGTCGGGCAGGCGCTGGCCCGCGTCGGGTTCCGACCGCTCGCGCCGCTCGCCGCCGCGCCGCGCTGGCTCACGTTCATCGGCCGGCACAGCCTCGCGTTCTACATGGTCCACCAGCCGCTCCTGCTGGGCGCGCTCTGGGTCCTCGTCGGCCGGTAGCGACGGCAGGGCAATCCGCTATAATCACGCACTTGCAGGCGCGTAGCTCAGCTGGTTAGAGCACCACCTTGACATGGTGGGGGTCGTTGGTTCGAGTCCAATCGCGCCTACCAATCGACGATCGCCGACGACGCACGACCGAAAGGCATGGTTATGACACCGCGAACGCGTGGGGACCTCCGCTAGAGAACGCGAGCGCGCACGTCGTCTGTTCACGGAAAAGTGCGGCTCGTCCGCACTTTTTTCGTTTCTGGAGCCCGCCATGCCCAAGATCCGCTTGCCCGACGGCGCCGTGAAGGAATTTCCGGCGCCCGTCACCGTCGCCCAGGTCGCCTCCTCGATCGGCCCCGGGCTCGCCAAGGCCGCGCTCGCCGGCCGCGTCGACGGCAAGCTCGTCGACACCTCGCACGAGATCGCGGCGGACGCCGACGTCGCGATCGTCACCGACAAGGATCCGGCGGGCCTCGAGGTGCTGCGCCATTCGACCGCGCACCTGCTCGCGTACGCGGTGAAGGAGCTCTTCCCCGACGCCCAAGTCACGATCGGTCCGGTGATCGAGGACGGCTTCTACTACGACTTCTCGTTCAAGCGCCCCTTCACGCCGGAGGACCTTGCGGCAATCGAGGCCAAGATGGCCGAGCTCGCGAAGAAGGACGAGCCCGTGACCCGCAAGCTCCTGCCGCGCGACGAGGCGGTCGCGTACTTCCGCGGCATCGGCGAGCACTACAAGGCGGAGATCATCGCGGCAATTCCCGCCAGCGAGCCGATCTCGCTCTACACCGAGGGCAGCTTCACCGACCTCTGCCGCGGGCCGCACGTGCCGTCGACCGGCAAGCTCAAGGTGTTCAAGCTGATGAAGCTCGCAGGCGCGTACTGGCGCGGCGACTCGAAGAACGAGATGCTCCAGCGCATCTACGGCACCGCCTGGGCGAAGAAGGAGGACCAGGACGCCTACCTCCATCGTCTCGAGGAAGCGGAGAAGCGCGACCACCGCCGGCTCGGGCGGGCGCTCGACCTCTTCCACCTGCAGGACGAGGCGCCGGGGATGGTGTTCTGGCACCCGAAGGGCTGGGCGGTCTGGCAGGAGGTCGAGCAATACATGCGCCGCGTCTACCGCGACAACGGCTACCAGGAGGTGAAGTGTCCGCAGATCCTCGACCGGACGCTGTGGGAGAAGTCGGGCCACTGGTCCAATTTCAAGGAGAACATGTTCACGACCGAGTCGGAGAAGCGCGACTTCGCCATCAAGCCGATGAACTGCCCGGGGCACATCCAGGTCTTCAACTCCGACCTGCGGAGCTATCGCGACCTGCCGCTGCGCTACGGCGAGTTCGGCGCCTGCCACAGGAACGAGCCCTCCGGCGCGCTCCACGGGATCATGCGCGTGCGCGGCTTCACGCAGGACGACGGCCACATCTTCTGCAAGGCGGAGCACATCCAGCCGGAAGTGGTCGCGTTCCACAAGCTCGCGATGAGCGTCTATCGCGACTTCGGCTTCGAGGGCGTCGTGGTGAAGATCGCGCTGCGCCCCGAGCCGCGGCTCGGCAGCGACGAGGACTGGGACCGCGCCGAGGCCGCGCTGCGCGACGGCCTCGTCGCCGGCGGGATGAGCTGGACCGAGCTGCCCGGCGAGGGCGCGTTCTACGGCCCCAAGATCGAATACCACCTCAAGGATTCGATCGGCCGGTCGTGGCAGTGCGGGACGATGCAGGTCGACTTCCAGATGCCGGGGCGTCTCGGGGCCGAGTACGTCGACGAGGACAACGGGCGCAAGACCCCCGTCATGCTGCACCGGGCGATCGTCGGCTCGCTCGAGCGCTTCATCGGGATCCTGATCGAGCACCACGCGGGCGCCCTGCCCCTGTGGCTCTCCCCGTTCCAGGCGGTGGTGCTGACGATCACCGACCGGCAGGTGGCCTACGCCCGGGAGGTCGAGGCCCGTCTCAAGGCGGCCGGTTTCCGCGTCGCAGCCGATTTGCGCAACGAGAAAATTACCTATAAAATTCGGGAACATAGCCTGCAGAAGCTTCCTTACCAGCTGATCGTCGGCGACAAGGAAGTGCAGGCTCGACAGGTGGCCGTGCGCACCCGCGGCGGCGAGGATCTCGGGGCAGTGCCCATGGATGCCTTGCTCGCGCGCCTCCGAGAGGAGGTCGCGGCGCGTCGTTGAGGCGACGCGTCCCGGCGTGGAGGCACGGTCTGTCTTTTGATGACTTGGAGGAACGGCAATAGCCCAAGAGAGAGCACCACGGATCAACCTGGAGATCAATTCTCCCGAGATCCGCCTGGTAGGTGAGGAAGGCGAGCAGCTCGGCATCGTGCCGCTGGCGGAAGCCATGGCGAAGGCGGAAGCCGCGGAGCTCGATCTAGTCGAGATCGCGCCGA
>DASQBO010000310.1:0-7529 GCA_035635175.1 Casimicrobiaceae bacterium
CCGGGTCGAACGCACTTGACCCGCCATTCCAGCCATGAACGACCTCGCTCCCGCGCGCGTCGACCTGCAGGCACTGCTCCGCGAGGCGAACGTCGTCGACGTCCTCGACGCGCTCGATCGCGAGCTCGTCGGGCTCGCCCCGGTGAAGCAGCGGATCCGCGAGATCGCCGCGTTCCTCGCGGTCTCGAAGGCGCGCACCGCGATGGGGCTCACGGGCGCGGCGCCGTCGCTGCACATGAGCTTCACCGGCAACCCCGGCACCGGCAAGACGACGGTCGCGCTCAAGATGGCGGAGATCCTGCACCGCCTGGGCTACGTCCGCAAAGGGCACCTGATCGCGGTGACGCGCGACGATCTCGTCGGCCAGTACATCGGACACACGGCGCCCAAGACGAAAGAGGTGCTCAAGCGGGCGCTGGGCGGCGTGCTCTTCGTCGACGAGGCCTACTACCTGTATCGGCCGGAAAACGAGCGGGACTACGGGCAGGAGGCGATCGAGATCCTGCTGCAGGTGATGGAGAACCAGCGCGACGACCTGGTCGTGATCCTCGCGGGCTACAAGGACCGGATGGACACGTTCTTCCGGAGCAACCCCGGGATGGCGTCGCGGATCGCGCACCACATCGACTTCCCCGACTACACGGAAGGCGAGCTCTACGGCATCGCCGAGCTCATGCTCGCGAAGCTCGATTACCGTCTCGACGGCGAGGCCGAGACGGCGCTCCGCGAGTACATCGCGCTCCGCCGGGCGCAGCCGCACTTCGCCAACGCCCGCTCGATCCGCAACGCGCTCGACCGGGCGCGGCTCCGGCAGGCGAACCGGCTCTTCGCCTCGCCCGCTCCCGTGACCCGCGACGCGCTGCAGACCCTCGCGGCCGCCGACCTCCGCGCGAGCCGCGTGTTCTCGACCCCTCCCGGAGCCTGACGATGCTCTACGGCCGCACGACGCTGTCCAAGTTCATCATCGAGGAGCAGCGCAAGCTCGAAGGCGGCGCCGAGCTGATCGCGCTCGTCAACGACATCCAGACCGCGTGCAAGTACATCGCGAGCGCGGTGGCCCGCGGCGCCCTGGCCGACGCCCGCGGCGCCGGCGGCACCGTCAACGTCCACGGCGAGGAGCAGAAGCCCCTCGACGTCGTCGCCAACGACATCATGCTCACGTGCTGCGAATGGGGCGGCTACCTGGCCGGCATGGCCTCCGAGGAGCTGGCCGAGCCGTACGCCATTCCGGCGCAGTATCCGCGCGGTCGCTACCTGCTCGTGTTCGACCCGCTCGACGGCTCCTCGAACCTCGACGTCAACGTCACCGTGGGCACGATCTTCTCGGTGTTGCGCGCGCCCGAGGGCGTCACCGATCCGGCGCCGGCCGATTTCCTCCAGCCCGGAACGGCCCAGGTGTGCGCCGGCTACGCGCTCTACGGACCGACGGCGATGATCGTGATCACGCTCGGCACCGGCGTGCACGGCTTCACGCTCGACCCCGAGATCGGCGCCTACATCCTCACCCACCCGAACCTCACGATCCAGGAGGAAACGCAGGAATTCGCCGTCAACGCGTCGAACCAGCGCTTCTGGGAGCCGCCGGTGCGCCGTTACGTCGAGGAGTGCCTCGCCGGCAGAAGCGGCGTCCGGGGCAAGGATTTCAACATGCGCTGGATCGCCTCGCTCGTGGCGGAGGTGCACCGGATCCTGATGCGCGGGGGCCTCTTCATGTACCCGAAGGACACGAAGGACCCGACCAAGCCCGGGCGGCTGCGGCTGCTCTACGAGGCGAATCCGATGGCGATGCTGGTCGAGCAGGCCGGCGGCGCGGCGTCCACCGGCCGCGGCCGCATTCTCGACGCGATCCCGACCGCGTTGCACCAGCGCGTGCCGGTGATTCTCGGCTCGAAGAGCGAGGTCGACCGCCTCGAGCGCTATCACTCCGAGCACGACCGCGGCGAGGTCGCCTTCTCCTCGCCGCTGTTCAACGAGCGCTCGCTCTTCGGCGCCGCAACGTTCATCTCGTAGGGGCCCGCATGTCGAAACGGCACCCCGTGGTCGCGATCACCGGCTCTTCCGGCGCCGGGACGACGACCGTCACCCGCACCTTCGAGCACATCTTCCGCCGCGAGGGCATCCGCGCGGCGATCGTCGAGGGCGATTCGTTCCACCGCTTCGACCGCAACGAGATGAAGGCGAAGATGGCCGAGGCGGCCACCGCCGGCAACCGTCACTTCAGCCATTTCGGCCCCGACGCGAACCTCTTGGCCGAGCTCGAGGCGCTGTTCCGGACCTACGGCGAAACCGGCAGCGGGCGGGTCCGCAAGTACCTGCACGACGAGCAGGAGGCGGCGCCGTTCAGGCAGACGCCGGGAACGTTCACTCCGTGGACCGACATCCCGGCAGGCACCGACCTCCTCTTCTATGAAGGGCTGCACGGTGCGGCGGTCACCCCCGAGGTCAACATCGCGACCCACGCGGACCTCCTGATCGGCGTGGTCCCGATCATCAACCTCGAGTGGATCCAGAAGCTCCACCGCGACCAGCGGATGCGCGGCTACTCGCAGGACGCCGTCGTCGACACGATCCTGCGGCGGATGCCCGACTACGTGAACTACATCTGCCCGCAGTTTTCGCAGACCCACATCAACTTCCAGCGCGTGCCGATGGTCGACACGTCGAACCCCTTCATCGCGAAGGACATTCCGACCGTCGACGAGAGCATGGTCGTGATCCGGTTCGCGAAGCCGCAGGGCATCGACTTCCTGTACCTGCTCTCGATGCTGCACGACTCCTACATGTCGCGCCCCAACATCATCGTCGTGCCCGGCGGGAAGATGAGCCTCGCGATGCAGCTGATCCTGACGCCGATGATCCTGCAGCTCATGGACCGCAAGCGCCGTGTGGGTTGAGGCGCCCGCCGCCGCCCCGCTACCCATATGGGTGATAGGGTCATCCCCCGAAGCGGCTATAGACGGCGGGCGCCGGAATTCGCCTAATGCCGGGATTCCACGGACGCGACGGAATGCCACAGGCACCGTCGTGCACGCTTGACGCGCGACAAGGCGGATGGTTTTCCGGCGCGCACAATGACTGACGGGATCCGTTGCCGCGAAGCGCGTGCGGGACCGCATCCATTCACCGGCATCGAGGGGTACAGACGATGAACTTCGACAAGGAACTCGACGCGCGGGGGCTTTCCTGCCCCCTGCCCATTCTCAAGACCAAGAAGTCTCTGAACGATCTGACGTCCGGTCAGGTGCTGAAGGTCGTCGCCACGGACCCGGGCTCGATCAAGGACATGGAGGCTTTCGCGAACCAGACGGGGAACGCGCTCCTGTCGTCCGAGGAGGCCGACAAGACCTACGTGTTCTACCTCAAGAAGAAATGACCTCCCGAGGAGACGCCATGGAAACCCAAGTCCGCCCCCTCGCCGACGACAAGGCCGCCCTCGACCGGCTGATCCGCGAGCGCGTCGACGCGCTGCTCGAAGAGCGGCTCGCAGCGAAGCTCGCCGAGCTCAAGGCGGCGAAGACGCCGTCGATGACGATCATCGCCACCAAGGGCACGCTCGACTGGGCGTATCCGCCGTTCATCCTGTCGTCGACCGCGGCCGCGCTCGGCTGGGACGTGTCGGTCTTCTTCACGTTCTACGGGCTCGAGCTGCTGAAGAAGGACCTGTCCGGGCTGCACGTGAGCCCGCTCGGCAATCCGGCGATGCCGATGAAGATGCCGTTCGGACCGCACTGGTTCAAGTCGATCCGCTGGAACATCCCGAACGCGATGCAGTCGATCGTTCCCGGCTTCGAAGCCTTCGCGTCGACGATGATGAGGAAGACGGTCAGGAACAACGGGGTCGCCGACATCCCCACGCTGCGCGGACTCTGCGTCGAGGCCGGCGTGAACCTCATCGGCTGCCAGATGACCGTCGACCTCTTCGGCTACGAGCGCGACGACTTCATTCCCGAGGTCAAGGAGTATGTCGGCGCCGCCACGTTCCTGCCGATGGCAAAGGACGCGGACGTGAGCCTGTTCATCTGACCGTCGGCCCGGGCCGACGGCCCGCCCGAGGCCGCAGCCGATCCATTTTCGTTCCATTCCATCCGAGGGGACACTCGATGAAACGCTTCAAGCACACCGCCCTCTGCCTCGCCCTTGCAGCGACCGGCATGGCCTCGCAAGCGGCCTTCGCCACCGACGGCTATTTCGCGAACGGTTACGGCCTCAAGTCGATCGGGATGGGCGGCGCCGCGGTGGCCGTCGCGCAGGAGCCGTTCGGCGGTGCGGTGAACCCGGGGGCGATGACGTTCCTCGGCAACAACTGGCAGCTCGGCGCCGCATGGTTCTCGCCGCATCGCAACGCGTCGCGCACCGGATCGGGGACGCCGCCGACCGGACTCGGCATGGACGGGCAGGTCGACAGCGGCAGCGTGAACTTCTTCATCCCCGAGGTGGGCGCCAACTGGATGTACAGCCCGACCCTCGCGCTCGGCGTCACCGTCTTCGGCAACGGCGGGATGAACACCGATTACCCGGGCGGCCAGATCTCGAACCTGAGCGCGTGCAGCCAGTTCCGCGGCGGGCCGGTGGGCCCTTACAACCTGCTCTGCGGCAGCGACCGCCTAGGCGTCGACTTGTCGCAGCTGATGGTCGCGCCCTACGTCTCCTGGCAGTTCGTCAAGAACCAGTCGGTCGGCATCGCGCCCGTCATCGCCTACCAGCGGTTCCGGGCGCAGGGGATGCAGGCGTTCGACAACCCGGCGTTCACGACGAGCCCGGGGAGCGTCACGAACAACGGCTACGACGACTCGTGGGGCGTCGGCGTGCGCGTCGGCTACATGGGCCAGTTGACGGACCAGTTCGCGATCGGCGCCGCCTGGGCGAGCAAGATCAGCATGGGCAACTTCGACAAGTACAAGGGGCTGTTCGCGCAGCAGGGCGGCTTCGACATCCCGTCGAACTTCACCGTCGGCGTCGCGTTCAAGCCGACGCCGCAGTGGCTGTTCGCCCTCGACTACGAACGCATCCTCTACGACGACGCGCCGTCGGTGAACAATCCCAGCTCATGGATCGGCCTCTGCGCGCCGCCGCAGCTGGGGGGCGCGGGCATGCGGCAGTACTGCCTCGGCGGCGACAGCGGAGCCGGCTTCGGCTGGCAGAACGTCGACGTCTGGAAGGCCGGCGTCCAGTACACGTTCAACGACAACTGGACGGTCCGCGGCGGCTACAACCACACCGACAACCCGATCCGGCCGCAGGACGTGACGTTCAACATCCTCGCGCCGGGCGTCGTCAAGGACCAGTGGTCGGCGGGCCTGAGCTACAAGATCGACAAGACCCACGAGATCACCGGCTCGTTCATGTACGCGCTCAAGAACTCGGTGACGGGGCCTAGCCTGTTCGTCGGCTTCGGCGCGCCGCCGACGACGACCGAGACGATCGAGATGAAGGAATATCTGATCGGCGTCGCGTACTCGCACTGGTGGTGACCTGACCCCGCCTGCAGGGCCACGGGCGCGGGGCGACGTACCGATCGCACCGCGCCCGCCGTCTTGTCCTGCGGCCCCGGACCCGCTCCGGGGCCATCGCGTCAGACGCGCATGATCGACGTGCTGGCTTCGGTCAGGTCCCACCTCTCGGCCCCGGCCTTCCGCACGGCATCGGGGCGCCGGCGCGAGGCTCCGCCGGCGAGCTCGCGCCTCGGCTGGCGCGCCAGTGCGACCGCCGCGAGGCCGGCCACGACGAGCAATCCCACTCCAACGACGAGCGCGGTCTGGCCGAGGGGCTCGCCGCGCCGGGCCAGGAATGCCAAGCCCATGGCCCAGGCGAGGACCCCCGGATAGACGAAGTCGCGGAAGCGGAGCGCGACGAAGCCGCCGGCCGCCGCGGCAACGACGAAAGACGCGATGGTCAGGTCGTCGCGCCCGGCCACCGCGCCGCCGAGCACGCCTTCGGCGTTCACCCACAGCGGCGCGACCGCCAGCAGCGCAACGGTCATCGCCCCCAGGTAGAGGCTGAAGGGAACGAGCAGCCAGCGCGAATGCTTGCCCGGCGATACCGCCGCGACGCGCACGAACGTGACGCTGCCGACGACCACGCTGGCCGCGAGCAGCGCCACGGACAGGCCGATCTCCCTGTGCCGGAAAGCGACGACCCAGCACGCGGCCAGAGCGCTCGCGAGCGCAACGGGAATCACCAGCCTGTCGTAGATCCGTATCCGGCGCCGGCGGGGGCGCAGGGCCGCGTAGAAGAAGCCGACAAGGGCCAGCAGGATGACGGCACCGATCGCCGTTGCGAATCCGGCGGGCACGAGCGCACGGCCGTATTCGGCCAGCACCTCGGCCACGGTGGGCGACGCGCTGAGATGGCTGTAGTCGGCGATGAACATCAGATTCGCCGCGACCACGATCAGCATCGACCAGCGCAGAAACGTGGAGGAGAAGCGGGCGTCCGAGGAGTCTCTCATCGTGCGTGGCTGTGGCGTACAACGCGTAGTATGCCCTTCGCGCGACAACGCGCAATAGCGTCGAGAGGGGGATGCGACGACGAACCTCGGGCCCGGCTTCCGCTTACGCCCCTACGACGATCGCGGGCTTTCCGGCGGTGGGTTGCCCGGGATCAACGCGGCCGGCGCCTCTCGCAGCTATCGTCCATTGGAGCGCGGATGCCGGTTTACGTTCGGCTCCCGCTCATCCCGCGGGAGGAGGTGCCGAGATGGTCACGAACCCGGAAGCCGTGGACGTCGACCTCGTGGAATGCGAGGTCTGCCTCAAGGAAATCCCCAGGTCCGGAGCACAGAGCGCGGAAGTGCGCGACTGCGTCGTGTATTTCTGCGGTCTCGAATGCTACGAGGAATGGGCGGACGAGCAGAGCGAAGAGCACACGCGCGAGGGCGGCGAACCGTAGCCGCGCGTAAGACCTCCAGCCCCGCCCCCAGGGTCCACGGCCGGTTCGGCGCGGTCCCGGCGGCGGCGGCGAGGCGGAGTGACCATCGACCCGAGGCGCAAGTGGCGTAGCCGCTGCGGGAGGCGCGCCGGCACGTCCCGCCGCCGGACAACGAGTCGGCGGGGTCGTCGAGGGCGAGCCCGTCAGAAGCGCGTTCCCGCTGCGGCGGCGAGCGCCTCGACCGCGCGCTCCGCCGCCTCGCCCTCGCGCTCGTGCAGCGCGAGCGCCTGGGCGCACACGCCGCGCCAGTGCTCCTCTCCGCTGGCCACGGCGCCCCGGAGAGCGGCGGCGCCGCCACAGCATCGCCAGTCTTCGTAAGCCGCGACGAGCCGCGGTGCGAGTTCGCGGCGCAGCCCGTCCAGGCTGCCGAACCAGAGGTGGATCGACCCCCGGGCGCCGCGGTCGAGGAGAATCGGCAGCGTCGTCGCGCAATCCGCAAGGTGGTCGCGCGCAGCGCGCGCGAACACCTCCGCGGATCGTCGCCCGAACCCGGCGAGCATCCGCTCCCAGCCGGGGCCGAGTTCGCGGCCCGCCGCACGCTCGCCGAGCTCGTGCAGGATCAGCGTCTCCGTCTCGGCTTCCGCCATCGCCGCGAGCGCACG
>DASQBO010000311.1:0-7979 GCA_035635175.1 Casimicrobiaceae bacterium
GTGATGTGCCAGAAGGTGATGATCGACGCCGCCGGGAGGCGCTCGCGGATCATCTGCGGCACGAGAGCGAAGTGATAGTCCTGCACCAGCACGACCGGATCGGGCGTCTTGGACTCGTCGGCGACCGCGTCCGCGAACCGCTCGTTGACCTTGCGGTAGTACTCGAAATCGGAGGCGCGGAACGTCGGCCCGACGTGCGCGATGTGGCACAGCGGCCACAGGCCCTCGTTGGCGAATCCCGCGTAGTATCCGTCCTCCTCCTCCTTCGTGAGCCAGATGCGGCGAAGCTCGTAGAGAGGATGCTCCGGCGGCACCGCCACCCGGTCGCGGCGGTCGACGGTCTCGCGGTCGGCGGAGCCGCTGCCGTGCGCGATCCAGACGCCCGAGCACGCTCGCATGACGGGCTCCAGCGCCGTGACGAGGCCGCTGGCCGGATGCTGCAGATGGATGCCGTTCGCATCGCGCACGTGGATATAGGGTTCGCGGTTGGACACCGCGATCACGTGGTTGCCGTGGAGCTCGCTGCGCAGCGTCGCGCGGAGCGCCTGCTGGTCCCAGATCCGCTGGCTGCCGTCGAGCGGCCGGTACTGGCGCTCGAGGTCGCGGATCAGGTCCCGGAGGTCCCGCGCGATCGGACGCAGCTCGGGCGCGGTCGCCACCGCCGAAGGCCGGAGCAGCCCTTCGCCGTGCAGGAGCGAGCGGAGCCCGCGCACCCAGCCGCGCCAGGAGATCTGGGCGATGATCACGGTGATGAGCGCGATCGACGCGCCGAGCGCGATGAAGAAGTAGAACAGGTATTGCCGCGTTTCCTCGTTGCGCCGCGCGACGAAGCTCATGTCGTGGACCAGAGCGAGCCACCCCTGTGCGTCCTCCTCGCCGTCGACCCGGCGAATCGCGACGTGGTAGAGCCCCTTGCCGGAGCGCAGCACCCGGTAGCCGCTGTCCTCCTTCTGGATCTCGGCGCAGTCGAGCGTCTTCGGGAACTGGGCGGTCGCGACCGGAACGGTGTGGGCGCCGAAGCACAGGCCGAGGGCGTAGAGGCGCTCGTCCTGCAGCATCCGGTTGAAATACTGCACGATGTGCGGGTCGGATCCTGCCGCGATCAGGCGCGTCAGCGGATCCTGCGCCGCCGCCGCGATCAGGCTAGAGCGCGCGTCGAGGTCGCGGATGAACCAGCGCTGCATCATCGCGTCCGCGAGCGGCACGGCCGCGTACGCGAACGCGGCGATCGCGAGCAGCAGGGGAACGATGAAGCGCAGCGACAGGCGCATGGCGAGTCCCGTTCCGATGACGAAAAGGGCCTCTGGCGAAAGAGGGTCAAGGAGGCCCGAGTGCGCTCCCCGCGCGAGCAGGGCCGCGGAATGACAGAAAGACCATGCAGCGCGCACCGGGTTCCGCGCCCAGATTATGCGACATCCGCGCCGATCAGGGCCAGCGCGCGGCAGATCGCGACTGCAATAGTTACAACGGCCGTACCGGAGGCAGTCCGGCATGGAGCCCGCGCCGATGTTGTCGCCCAGGTTCGGCCTGCAGGTCACTACGCCAGGCGTCGCGCCCGGCGCCGCGGAGTACCATGTCCGAAAACGGCGAGTGAGCGCGGGCGGCCGCGCGCATAATGCCGCGCATGCCGCTCGATCCCGACGCCTGCTACCGCGCGCTCGCCGCGCACGACGCGCGCTTCGACGGCCGCTTCTTCGTCGGCGTGTCGTCGACGCGCGTCTACTGCCGCCCGGTGTGCTCCGTCCGCATGCCTCGGCGCGAGAACTGCCGCTTCTTCCCGAGCGCTGCGGCCGCCGAGGTCGCCGGCTATCGACCCTGCATGCGCTGCCGCCCCGAGCTCGCGCCGGGCCACGCGAGCGTGGACGCATCCGCGCGGCTCGCGCGCGGCGCGGTGAGCCTGATCGAGGACGGCGCGCTCGACGCAGGCGGCATCGAGCATCTCGCGGCGCGCGTCGGCGTGACGAGCCGGCACCTGCGCCGGATCTTCGAGACCGAATTCGGCGTCTCGCCGATCGAGTTCGCGCAGACGCACCGGCTGCTGCTCGCGAAGCGGCTGCTCACCGACACTCCGCTGCCGGTCACCGAGATCGCGCTCGCGAGCGGCTTCGCGAGCGTCCGGCGGTTCAACGCGCTCTTCCGCGCGCGCTACCGGATGGCCCCGGCGCGCCTCCGCGCGCGGGCGGAGACCGGGTCGCTGCCGGCGGCGCTGGCCTTCGAGCTCGCCTACCGGCCGCCGTACGACTGGGACGCGATGCTCGATTTCCTGCGCGCTCGCGCGGTGCCCGGCGTCGAGCACGCAGGCGCCGACGTCTACGCGCGGAGCCTCGCGGTCGCGCACCGCGGGTCGGTGCACGCGGGCCGCATCGAGGTGCGGCGCGCGCGCCGCCGGCACGCGCTGTCGGTCGCCGTGTCGCCGTCGCTCGCGCGCGCGGTGCCGGCCGTTCTGTCGCGGCTCAAGCACGCGTTCGACCTCGCGTGCGACCCGGCGCTGGTCTCCGCGGCGCTCGGCGAGCTCGCGGCCGCGCGTCCGGGGCTGCGCGTGCCGGGGACCTGCGACGGCTTCGAGCTCGCCGTCCGGGGTGTCGTCGGCCAGCAGGTGTCGGTGCAGAGCGCGCGCACGCTGCTCGGTCGCCTCGCGGCCGCGTTCGGCGAGCCGCTCGCGGACGCGCGCGGCGATGTCGTCCGGTTGTTCCCCGCCGCCGCACGGCTTGCCGCAACGGATCCCGCGGACATCGCGCGTGTCGGGCTCACGCTCGCCCGCGCCCGCACGATCGCCGCGCTCGGGCGGGCGATCGCCGCGAACGAGCTCGTCCTGCAGCCGGAAGCCGACGTCGAGCGCACGCTGGCGCAACTCGTCGCGATCCCCGGCATCGGCGGCTGGACCGCGAGCTACATCGCGCTGCGTGCGCTGCGCTGGCCCGACGCGTTCCTCGAAGGCGACCTCGGCGTCCGCCGCGCGCTCGGCGTCGCCCGTCCCGCGCAGGCGCTCGCGCTCGCCGAAGCGTGGCGTCCGTGGCGCGCCTACGCCGTCATCCACCTGTGGAGATCGCTGTCATGACCCTTCCCGTCCGTTACACCGAAATCGACACGCCGCTCGGAACGTTGCAGATCACCGCGACGGCCGCGGGTCTCGTCGGCATCGCGTTCGAAGGCGACCGCTACGCCCCCGCGCGCACCGACGCGTGGATCCGCGATCCGGCGTTCCCCGTGCTGCGCGAGGCCGCGGCGCAGCTCGTCGCGTATTTCGCGGGGCGGCGCTCGCGCTTCGAGCTGCCGCAGGCACCCGCGGGCACGCCGTTTCAGCGGGCGGTGTGGACCGCGATCGCGACGGTTCCCGCCGGCGGGACGATTTCGTACGCGGAGCTCGCGAGGCGCGCCGGCTGCCCGGGGAGCGCGCGTGCGGCGGGCGCCGCCACGGGCCGCAATCCGCTGGCGATCGTCGTGCCGTGCCACCGCATCGTCGGCTCCGACGGCTCGCTCACCGGCTACGCGGGCGGGCTCGAGCGCAAGCGCGCGCTGCTCGCGCACGAGCGCGCGTTCGCGCGGCTCGCGAGCGCGGCGTAGGCTGCCTCGCGATGCGCGCGCAGGACGTCGTCCGCCTCATGGCGCTCGCCGCGATCTGGGGCGGGTCGTTCATCTTCCTGCGCGTGCTCTCGCCCGTGCTCGGCCCGGTGCTGACCGCGACGTCGCGCGTGCTGATCGCGGGCGTCGCGCTGGTCACGTACTTTCGCATCGCGGGCGTGGCCGCCGACCTGCGGACGCAAGCGCGGCACTACGTCGTCATCGGGCTCGTCAACTCCGCGCTGCCGTTCCTGCTCTTCGCATTCGCGGCGCTGCATCTCCCGGCGTCGTATTCGGTGATCCTGAACGCGTCGACGCCGCTCTTCGCCGCGCTGCTCTCGGCGCTGTTCCTGGCGGAGCGGCTGTCTCCCGCGAAGATCGGCGGCCTCGTCGCTGGCGCGGCGGGCGTCGCGCTCGTGAGCCGGGCGGGGCCGGTCGAGCCCGACGCGATGTTCTTCGTGTCGATCGCCGCGTGCCTCGGCGCGGCGCTGTGCTATGCGGCGTCGAGCGTCTACATGAAGAAGTACGCGGGACGCGCGAACCCGATGGCGATCGCGGGATGGAGCCAGCTCGCGGCGGGCGTCGCGATGCTGCCGCTCGTCCCGTTCGCGCCGCTGCGCGGCGAGGTCACGCCGGCCGTCGTCGGCAACGTGCTCGGGCTCGCGCTCCTGTGCAGCGCCGTCGCCTATCTGTTGTACTACCGGCTCATCGCCGACATCGGCCCGACGCGCGCGCTGACGGTCGCGTTCCTGATGCCGATGTTCGGGATGACGTGGGGCGCGCTCCTGCTCGACGAGACGATCACGTGGCCGATGATCGCGGGGTGCGCGCTCGTCGTCGGCGGCACGTTCGCCGTCGTGAGCCCGCGCGCGCCCGCGCTGCGGGCCGTCGCACGGCCGTCACGCGGCGAGTGACCGCCTGAAACGACGAGGGCCCCGCGCGGGGCCCTCGTGACTGCCGTGGTGCGGGAACCGTCTACTTGGCTGCTGCGGCGACTGCGGCGAGCAGCTTGTCGGCGCCCTTGTTGTGCAGGTCGCCACGGACGAGAACGTCGGGCGGCAGCACCTTCTTGCCGTAGTACGCCTGGTTCCAGTCGTCGCTCGCCGTCACGACCGTGCCGTCGAGGTTGATGCCGCCATACACGCCCTTCGCGCGCGAGAACGTGATCAGGTCGGCGACGATGTCGCTCTTCGCGCCGGCGCCGACGGGGCCCGCCGCGATGCTCGCGTCGCCCCCCATCTTGAACGACGTCGCGAGCAGGGAGTTGAAGCCCTTCTCGGTCATCACCAGCGTGACGTTCTCGGAGACCGAGATGCCGGCCTGGAAGCCGACGCTGGCGGTGGCCATCGCATAGAACACGGGGCCGTCCCACTTGCCCTTCGCATCCTTGGCGACGACGAGCGCGCGGCCGCCGGAGCCGCCGAAGATGAAGCCGGCCTTCGCGATCTCCGGCGCGATGATGACGGCCTTCGCGCGCTTGAAGTTCTGCTGCAGCCAGCTCATCTCGGGATCGCGCAGGAAGTTCGACAGCGTCCGCTCGGCATCGGCGACGAGCTTCTGCTGGTCGGCTTGCGCAAACGCAGGTGCGGACAGGACGAAGGCGGCGACGAACAGCGAAGCGCCCGTGACACGGGACACGAATTTCAGCATGGGGGGTTCTCCTTCTGTGCTGGTGTGCGGGAACGAAGCCGCCCGAACGTAACGGGAGCGGCACGTGGCCCATTGTACACTACGGCACCGCGTGTCCCGGCGGCGCGCTCAAGCGGCGAGCAGGTCGCGCACGGCGCCGGCGACGACCTGCGTCGCGCGGCGAAGATCCTCGAGCAGCAGGTTCTCGTCCGGCCGTTTCGCGTTCGCCTCGACCAGCGTGCGCGGACCGGCTCCGTACATCACGATCGGCACGCCGTGCTCGCCGTAGAGCCGCGCATCCGCGTACAGCGGCACGCCGACGGCCGGAACGTCGACGCCGAACGCGTCCCGCGCGTGGCGCCGGATCGCGGCAACGAGCTTCTCGTGTCCCGGCAGCGGCTTGAGCGCCCGGGCGAGCAGGAGTCGCCGGATCTCGACGCGGATTCCGTCGTGCTCCGCCGCGGCCGCCTCGATCAGCGTGCGCAGCCGTGCCTCGACCTTCGCGGGCTCCTCCTCGGGGATCATCCGCCGGTCCAGCCGAAGCACGAGTCGGTCCGGGACGACGTTGGTGTTGATGCCGCCCTCGATGCGCCCGACGATCAGCGTCGGGTGGTCGATCCCCGGCACGTGCGACTTCACCGCTCCGAGGGCGTCCGCCTCGGCGTAGAGCGCGTTCAGGATGGCGACGCCGGCGCGGAACGCGTCGCGACCCGTCTCCGGCATCGCGCCGTGGCCCGCTTTGCCGTGCACGGTGACCTCGAGCTGCAGGCAGCCATTGTGCGCGGTGACGACCGCGTAGCTGAAGCTCGCGGCGATCGCGCAGTCCGGCTTCGTGAGCCCGCGCGCGAGCAGGAACCCGGGTCCCGCGAGCCCGCCGAATTCCTCGTCGTAGGTGAAGTGGAGCTCGACGGTGCCGTGCAGGCGGGCGCCGCCCGCCGCGAGCGCGCGCAGCGCGGCGAGCGCGTACGCGTACGTCGCGATGTCGGATTTCGACACCGCGACGCCGCGCCCGTACATGCGTCCGTTCTCGACGACGCCCTCATACGGCGGCTTCGTCCAGCCGTCGCCGGGCGGCACGACGTCGCCGTGCGCGTTGAGCGCGATCGTCGGGCCGCCTTCGCCGAAGCGCTCGCGGACGATCAGGTTGGTGACGCTCTTCATCCCGTAGCTGCGCAGGATTTCCGCAGGTACGGGATGCCGCTCGACGGTGAAGCCGAGCGCCGTCATCAGCGCGGCCGCCTTCTCGGCGGCCGGCGCGTTGTCGCCGGGCGGCGTGTCGGATGGAACGCGGACGATCTCGCGCAGGAACTCGACCTGTTCGCCGTGGTGGGCGTCGATCCAGCGCCCGAGCGCGTCGCCGGCGGCCGTCACGGCTTGTAGTTCTCGAAGAAGTGCAGGAGCACCGACGTCGCGAGGTCCGCGTCGTCCGCCGTCATCGTCTCGTCGGAGTGGTGGCTGATCCCGTTGTTGCCGCAGCGGACGAACAGCATCGCCATCGGCGCGACGGCGGGGAATTCCATCGCGTCGTGGCCGGCGCCGCTCGGCAGGCGACGGACCGGCACGCCGTGCGCGGCGATCGCGGCGGCCAGCGCCGCCTGGAGCGCCGGGTCGCACGGCGCGGCGTCGGCCGTCCAGAAATCGGCGACGTCGGCGGTCACGCGACGGCGGCGCGCGATGTCGGCGATGCCGGCGCGGATCGCGGCGACCGCGGCGCGGCGCAGCGCGTCGTCGCCCGAGCGCACGTCGATCGTGAACGCGACGTCCTGCGGGATCACGTTGATCGCGCCCGGCAGCACCGCCATCTTGCCGACGGTGCCGACGAGCCCCGGATTCGTCTCGCAGTGGCGCTCGACGAGGAGCACCATCTCCGCGGCGGCGGCGAGCGCGTCCTGCCGCGCGCCCATCGGCACGGTGCCCGCGTGTCCCGCGAGCCCCGTCACCGCGACGTTGAGCCGCGTGCCGCCGGCGATCGCCGTCACGACGCCGACCGGCAGGCCCGCGTTCAGGAGCACCGGTCCCTGCTCGATGTGCGACTCGACGTAGGCGACGACGTTCCGGCCGCGCCGGTCGACGCCGCGCCAGCCGTCGGGATCGCCGCCGAAGGCGACGAGCGCCTCGCGCATCGTGACGCCTCCCTCGTCGGTCTTGTCGAGCCATTCGGGGAGGAAGCGCCCGGCCATCGCCTTGCTGCCGATCAGCGTCGCGCCGAAGCGCACGCCTTCCTCGTCGCCGAAGCCGACGACCTCGAGCGTGTAGGGGAGGGCCACCTGCCGTTCGTAAAGATTCTTTACGCAGGCGATCGCGGTGAGGATGCCGAAGAGGCCGTCGTACCTTCCCGCGTTGCGCACGCTGTCCTGGTGCGAGCCGGTCATCACCACCGGCGCCGCCGGATCGGCCGCCTCGTAGCGGCCGACGACGTTGCCGAGCGCGTCGAAGCCCGCGGTCATCCCCGCGCCGCGCATGAGGTCGATCAGGTAAAGGCCGGCGCGCCTGTGCTCGGGGCTCAGGTAGGTTCGCGTGACGCGCGGCGCGTCCTCGCTGAAGCGTGCGAGGTCGTCGGCCTGACGCAGCAGTTCGGTCCCGAAACGCAGGGTCATGGCGGGGTGCGGGCGGTCACGAGGATCGCCCTGAAATCGTTGACGTTGGTGAGCGTGGGGCCGGTGACGACCGCGTCGCCGAGCGCGCCGAAGAAGCCGTGGCCGTCGTTCCGGGCGAGGCTGTCGGCCGCCTTCACGCCCGCCTGCCACGCGCGGGAGAGCGTGTCGGGAGCGACGATCGCGCCGGCGATC